>JACMKK010000371.1 GCA_014380115.1 Luteimonas sp.
ACGCGTCGCCGCAGGCGCCTCACCGCTGCAAAGCCCCGTGCCGGCGTCGATGCCGCCGTTCCGCCTGCAGGCGGCGACCCTGCAGCCGCTGGCCGGTTTCAGCATCGACGCACGCGTGCTGTCGCGCGAGGACTACGGCATGGGCCGCGAAGCGGAACTCTCGCCGACCGACCTCGCGCTCGGCTGGCAGCGCATGCGCGACGAAGCGGTGCTGTCGCGGCTCGACATCAGCCAGTCCTCGCGGTGGTACCACTACCGCTGGCAGGGCGATCCGCCGTTACCGCCACAGGACATCGCGCACAGCAGCGCCAACATGCACATGATCCCGTCCGACCAGGCCACCGCGGCGGCCCTGCACAAGGTGCGCGCCGGCGACCACGTGCGTATCGACGGCTGGCTCGTGGAAGCGGTCGCGCCGGACGGTTGGCGCTGGCGCAGTTCGCTGACGCGCGAGGACGTCGGCGGCGGTGCCTGCGAGGTGGTCTACGTGTGTTCGATCACGACGATGTAGCCCGCCTTTCTCCGTCTCCTCTCGAGGGACGGCGCTTGGATTACACGGCCACTCCGATCGGACAGCTCACGCCGGTGCCACCGATGCCGCAGTAACCCTGCGGGTTCTTGGCCAGGTATTGCTGGTGTTCGTTCTCGGCGTAGTAGAACGTCGGCGCCGGGAACACGATGTCGGTGGTGATCTCGCCGAGTCCGGCGTCGCGCAGCTTCTGCTGGTAGGCATCGCGGCTGGCGATGGCGGCGGCGTATTGCGCCTGCGTATCGCAATGGATCGCAGAGCGGTACTGCGTGCCGGCATCGTTGCCCTGGCGCATGCCCTGGGTCGGATCGTGGCTCTCCCAGAACGTCTTCAGCAGCGTCTCGAACGACACCGCGTCGTCATACACCACCAGGACCATTTCGGCGTGCCCTGTTTCGCCAGAGCACACCTCGCGATAGTTCGCGTTCGGCGTTTGACCGCCGGCATAGCCGACCGCCGTCGTCACCACCCCCGGCAGCGACCAGAACTTGCGCTCCGCGCCCCAGAAGCAGCCCATGCCGAACTGCACGCGCTGCAGCCCCGCGAACGCATCCTTCAACGGCCGCCCGTGCAGGTGGTGGCGGTTGTGCAGCGGCATTTCGGTCGCGCGGCCGGGCAAGGCCTGGTCGGCCTGTGGCAGGCGTTGCTTGTAGGCACCGATTCCTGGCATGTGGGCAACTCCATCGAGGGATGCCGTTGATTTGCGGGCGATCGCGCGCGCTTCAAGGATTCAGGTGGCGGTCTCGGGCAGCCGCGAACGCCGCTTGAGGCTGGCGAGGAAGATGCCGGCCAGGCTGAAGGCCAGGCCCAGCCATTCGCGCGGCGTGGTCGCGCGGTCGAGCAGCGCGACGTCGAGCAGGAACGCGACGATCGGCTGCAGCAGCAGCAACAGGCCGATGACGGCGACGCGCAGGTGCTGCATCGCGCGGGAGATCAACACCCAGCTCAGGCAATGGCCTACGGCGGCCAGCACCAGCAGGATCCAGAATGACCGCCACGAAGGAATCGCGAAGACCGCGCCTTCCGCCCACCCGGCCAACCCGAGCAACAGCGCGCAGCCAAGCGAAGCCAGCGCCAGGACCTGCTCGATCGGCGCCGTCGCCTTGGAGCCGGACGTGGCCTCTTGCTGCACGCGCTTCAGGCCGAGGTTGTAGACGGCGTAGCACAGGCCCGTCGCCAGCCCCAGCCACACGCCCCAGCGATATTCCGCGGGCAACGAAGCCCAGCCGCCGCCGAGCAACAGCCACAGGCCGACGAAGGTCAGCACGATGCCGCCGACGAAGCGCGGACCCAGCCATTCGCGATAGAACACCACGCCGGCCAGCGCCATGAAGAACACCTGCGCGTTGGCGAGCAGCGTCGCCAGGCCCGGGCCGATCAACAGGATGCTGCGATGCCACAGCCACAGATCGACTGCGAACGCGGCCGCAGGCAACAACACCCAGGCCCAGACGCGGGGCGGCAAGCGCTGCCAGCGACGCGTGGCGAACACGAACGCGAGCAGGAGCACGCCGGCGAACAGCATCCGCCAGAACGCCGAGATGGTCGGCGGCGTTCCGGCCAGCCGCACCATGAGCCCGTTGGTGCCGATCAGGGCCGCGCCGGCCAGCATGCACAGCAAGGCGCCGCGATCGGCTTTCGGGTCGTGCATGGCGGGCTCTTGCGTGGGGGGAACGAACGGTTGAACGAGCTGTTGAACAAGCTTGCCGAACAGGCGTCGAGCGCAGCGGCGCATTGCGTCGCGCCCGGGATCCATGCTCGCAGTGCGTCAGGCGAAGATCGCGGGCGCCACCTGTACGCAATTGCGGCCGCCGCGCTTGGCAGCATACAGCGCCTTGTCGGCGCGATCGATCGTGGCCGCGGGCGCGGTCTCGCTGTCGAGCCGTGTCGCCACGCCCACGCTCACCGTCACGCGCACCGATTGGCCTTCCCACTCGATGTCCGCGTTCTCGACCGCCGCGCGCAGCTGTTCGCCGATCACGCGCGCCGCCGCGCCGCCGTGTCCTGGCAGCACACCGATGAACTCCTCGCCGCCATAACGCGCCAGCAGATTGCCTTCGCCGAGCGCGGTGCGCAGCGCCGCGGAGATTTCGCGCAGGCAATGGTCGCCGCAAGCATGGCCGAGGCGGTCGTTGATGGTTTTGAAATGATCCAGATCGACAAACAGCACCGACAGCGGCTCGCCGCGGCTCATGGCATCGCTGAAGCTGCGCGTCAGCCACTGGTCGATCGTGCGCCGGTTGAAGGTGCCGGTGAGCGCGTCGAGTTCCGCCGAACGCCGCAGGTTGATCGCGGCCAGCGCCTGGTCAGCATGCATCAGGGTGAGGCGGATGAACTCGCCCGCCAGCGCCAGTTCCTCGCTGGTGAACCCTTCCGGACCGGCGCGCTCGAGCAGCAGCACGCCCCAGCCGGGCGAACGGATCGGCAACGGGATCACCGCCTCGGTGATCAGGCTGTCGGCGGGATTGGTCGCCGACGTGCCTGGCTGCTGCAGCGGCATCGCCAGCGCCGCGAGCCGCTTCAGTACCAGGCCGCGCTTGGCCAACGTGTCGTGCACGGCTTGCTTGCGCGTGACCGGCTCGGTCACCAGCACGTCGTGACCGTGGTAGCCATAGGCGAGTACTGCGGCGTTGTCGGCGGGCACCTGCGGCAACAGCGCGTCGAGCAGCATGCGAAACGCGCTCCATTCGATGTCGCCCGCCGCCAGCGTCCGCAGCCGCGCCTGCAATGCGGTGCCGAGTTCGTTGCGAGCGGCCTCGCGCCGCATGCGGCGTTCGGAGTCGGCGCGCGCGACGCGCTCGCGGTCGCGCTGGTCGCGGTATTCGCCGATGCGGCTGACCAGCCCCACGCCGAGCACCGCAGCGGTCACCACCAGCGCGACCTGGTAGCCGTAGCGCACCCACGCCAGCGGTTCCAGATAACCGCGCATCATCAGTTCGGAGAGCAGCGCCGCCACCGTGGTCAGCGCCGTCAGCAGCGCGATCGGCCAAGCCATCGGTACATGACGGCGCGCAGCATCGAAGATCAGCAGGATTGAACCGATCGCCGCGCCAATCCAGGCCAGCGTCGCCACCGGCTGGATCACGACGCCCGCTCCGGGCAACCCCAACAGGCACACCGCCGCCAGCACGGTCAGGCCGATGCAGTAGCGGTCGATGACGTGCATCGCGCGCGGCATCGTGACGCGGGCACCGGCGTAGCGCTGCAGCGTCTGCAGCGTCATGGCCGAGAACATCAGGCCGAACGCCCAGATCCCCTGCGCGCGCCATGCCGAGAGCACGCCGAAGCCCGGTAACTGGTACAGATGGCCATTACCCGCGGCCAGCAGTAACAGCGCAAGCACGCAGTAACCGAAGAAGGCGAGGAAAGTGCGATCGCGCGCCGCCGAGAACAGCGCCAGCGCGAGCAATGCGAGCATGAACAGGCTGGCGTAGATCACGCCGGTCAGCGCCGCGCCGCGCTGCTCGATACGCATCACCGTGTTCTCGCGCAGGACCCGTGGACGCAGCGCGCTGCGCATGCCGCCGCGCGCATGCAGGTCGATCGCCACGTCGCCACTGAGGGTGGAAGGCAACGGGAACGCATAGCCGGTGGGCAGTACGCCCTCCTCGGCGGCGGGATGGTAGAAGTCGCGTTCCGGGCTCGACCAGCCGGCTTGGCCCAGGCGTAGCGAGTCCACGGGACTGCGGCCGAACCAGACGACCCAGCGCGCCTGGTCGGCGCCGGTCGGCGGCAGGGTGAAACGCAGGCGCGCCGTGGTCGGCGCGGCCTGCGTGCCCGGGATCAACAGTGCGCTGCCGTCGCCGCTCAGGCGCGGCACATGACCCTGTTCGTCGGAAAGCGCCTGCAGCGTCACGGCGACGTCTTCGGACACCATGCGCGTGGCGCCGACCACCGCAGCCGCGAACAGGCACAGCAGCACCGCCATGCCCGCGGCGAACAGCGACTCGTGGTGCGGAGACTGCGGGTGGGTCACGGGCGTCAGGCCGGGCTCGCCTGGGTGGGACCGGGAGCGGCCGCAGCCGCTCCCTCGCTGTCGACCACGCGGTCACCGATCGCGATCGGCAAGGTCTCGACAATCGCCCGTGCCTGCGCCCAATCGACGCCGGCCACGCATACGGAAACGGCGCCGTACACCGGCAGATCGCCGAGTCCGCCCAGCAGCGCCTCGCCCAGCATGAACACGCGGAAGCCCGCCTGCTCCAGAGCATGGCGCACCAGATGGGCATCGATCAGATGTCCGGCTTGGTAGACGACGCGCATGACGGGTCCCTCCCTTGAACACACAGTGCGAGCAATAAGCGTGCCACCAGCAGCGTGCATGCGACGCGCAAGGACCGGAACCGACGCCACCGGTCCTTCGTGACGCTCCATTCGTCGGTTGGCGCTCGGCTACACTGATCGACTTTCCTCGCCCACGCCCCCGCCCCCGCCATGAGTACCGATCCAGGCCGTACGCGCCTTCCGGCGCATGATTCCGGTAACCCCGACGCCCCCGCGACCGGCCGCCAGGACTTCGTGCGCCAGATCGTCCGCGACGACCGTGCCAGCGGCAGGCATGCCGCTCCGCGGACCCGCTTCCCGCCCGAACCCAACGGCTACCTGCATATCGGCCACTCCAAGGCGATCTGCCTGAACTTCGGCATTGCCGAGGAATTCGGCGGTACCTGCAACCTGCGTTTCGATGACACCAACCCGGCCCGGGAAGACCCGGAGTTCGTGCAGGCGATCCTCGACGACGTGCGCTGGCTGGGCTTCGACTGGGCCGAGTTGCGCCATGCTTCGGACTACTTCGACGTCTTCTATCGCTCCGCGGAGAAACTCATCGCCCAGGGCGATGCCTTCGTTTGCGACCTGAGCGCCGAGGAAGTGCGCGCCTATCGCGGCACGCTGACCGAGCCGGGCCGCAACTCGCCGGACCGCGATCGCTCGGTCGAAGAGAACCTGGACCTGTTCCGGCGCATGCGCGCGGGCGAGTTCGCCGACGGCGCGCGCACGCTGCGCGCGAAGATCGATATGGCCAGCGGCAACATCAACCTGCGCGATCCGACGCTGTACCGCATCAAGAAGGTCGCGCACCAGAACACCGGCGATGCCTGGCCGATCTACCCGATGTACGACTACGCGCATTCGCTCAGCGACGCGATCGAGGGCATCACGCATTCGTTGTGCACACTGGAATTCGAGGACCACCGGCCGCTGTACGATTGGTGCGTCGACAAGGTCGACATAGCGCATACGCCCGCGCTGCTCGCGCCGCTGCTGGCCAGGGGCCTGCCGAACCAGGCCGCCAAGCCGCGCCAGATCGAGTTCTCGCGCCTCAACATCAACTACACGGTAATGAGCAAGCGCAAGCTGATGACGCTCGTCGGCGAAGGCCTGGTCGACGGCTGGGATGATCCGCGCATGCCGACCCTGCAGGGCATCCGCCGCCGCGGCTACACGCCGGCATCCTTGCGCCTGCTCGCCGAGCGCGTCGGCATCAGCAAGCAGAATTCGGTCACCGATTTCTCGATCCTCGAAGCTTGCCTGCGCGACGATCTCGATGCGCACGCGCCGCGGCGCATGGCGGTCCTCGACCCGTTGAAGTTCGTGCTGACCAACCTGGCCGATGACCACGCCGAGACGCTGACCTTCGCCAACCACCCCAAGGACGAATCGTTCGGCAAGCGCGAGATGCCGTTCTCGCGTGAGCTGTGGATCGAGCGCGAGGATTTCGCCGAAGTGCCGCCGAAAGGCTGGAAACGGCTGGTGCCCGGCGGAGACGTTCGACTGCGCGGTGCCGGCATCGTGCGTTGCGACGAAGTCGTGAAGAATGCCGCGGGCGAAGTCGTCGAATTGCGCGGCACGCTCGACCCGGAATCGCGCCCCGGCATGCCGGGCGCAGATCGCAAGGTCAAGGGCACGATCCACTGGGTCGATTCGCGCCATGCGATGGAAGCGGAATTCCGTCTCTACGACCGCCTGTTTTCGATCGCCGACCCGGACGACGAAAGCGAAGGCAAGACCTATCGCGATCATCTCAATCCTGACTCGCGCCGCAGCGTCCGCGGCTACGTCGAGCCCGCCGCCGCGCAGGCCGCACCGGAACAATCGTTCCAGTTCGAGCGCATCGGCTATTTCGTCGCCGATCGCCGCGACCATCGCGCCGACGCGCCGGTGTTCAACCGCAGCGTCACGCTGCGTGATACCTGGATGCAGAAGGCAGGCTGACGTGCTCTATGCCCAGGTCCATCTGACGCTGCCGGTGTGGGTGCACGATGCCGTCGACGCGTCGCGCGCCTACGTCGCCGACGAGGACAAGGTCGCGCTGGCGATCGAGCTGTCACGTCGGAACATCGAGGCGCAAACGGGCGGGCCCTTCGGCGCCGTGGTCTTCGGCCCCGACGACCGCATCGTCGCCGCCGGCGTCAATGTCGTGCTGCCGCAAAGCACCTCGTTGGCGCACGCGGAGAACATGGCCTACATGCTCGCGCAGCAGCGCCTGCAGCGCGCGCGCCTCAACGAGAACGCCGATGGTGTTCGCGACGGCCGCTACACGCTCGCGACTTCGGCGCAGCCGTGCTGCCAGTGCTACGGCGCCACGGTCTGGGCCGGCATCGACCGCCTGCTGATCGGCGCACGCGCCGAGGACGTGATGGAGCTGACGGAGTTCGACGAAGGCCCGCTGCCGGCGGACTGGATCGGCGAATTGAACGTGCGCGGAATCGAGGTGGTGCGCGACGTGCATCGCGACGCCGCGCGCGCCGTGCTGCGCGCCTACGGCGAAGTGGGCGGCAGGCGTTATTGATGCGGCAACCGCAGGTCTTTCAGTTCTGTCGTCCCGAGCGCAGCGAGGGACCTGCTTTCCAACGCGTACCAGAGCGGGAAGCAGGTCACTCACTGCGCTCGGGATGGCAATGATCGGGACGGCATCCTCATGAGTACCGCTGGCCTGCTCTGCTACTGCCGCGCCGGCTTCGAGCCGGAACTCGCCGCCGAATTGACCGCGCGTGCAGCGGACATCGGACACGCAGGCCATGCGCGCACCGAGCGCGACAGCGGCCACGTGCTGTTCGTCGCCGGCGAGGCAGCCACCCTGTCGCACGCCCTGCCCTGGCGTGACCTGGTCTTCGCGCGCCAGAAACTGCTGCTGATCGCGGAACTGCGCGCACTCGCCACGCAGGACCGCATCACACCGATGCTCGAAGCGCTGGCGATGTACGCCCCCGGCGCGCGATTCGGCGAACTCGTCGTCGAACATCCCGACAGCGATGCCGGCAAGCCGTTGTCGGGGCTGGCGCGCGCGTTCGGCAATGCCCTGCGACCGGCGCTGCGCAAGAACGGAATGCTCGGCGCACGCGACGACGCCGCGTTGCCGCGCCTGCACGTTTGCTTCGTCGCCGGCGACCACGCCTTCATCGCCAGCAGCGATCCCGACGACAGC
>JACMKK010000372.1 GCA_014380115.1 Luteimonas sp.
GCCTCCCGTAGGAGTCTGGACCGTGTCTCAGTTCCAGAGAGGCTGATCATCCTCTCAGACCAGCTACGGATCGTCGCCTTGGTGGGCCTTTACCCCGCCAACAAGCTAATCCGACATCGGCTCATCCAATCGCGCGTGGCCTTGCGGTCCCACGCTTTCACCCGAAGGTCGTATGCGGTATTAGCGTAAGTTTCCCTACGTTATCCCCCACGATTGGGCAGATTCCGATGTATTCCTCACCCGTCCGCCACTCGCCACCCAGGGAGCAAGCTCCCCTGTGCTGCCGTTCGACTTGCATGTGTTAGGCCTGCCGCCAGCGTTCACTCTGAGCCAGGATCAAACTCTTCACTTAAGTTTTGCGGCTTTCGTCCCGTGAAGGACTAGGCCAATAGCTTTGAGTGCAGAATCCGACCAAAGCCCCATCACTACTCGATTACTCGCATTTGCATGCTTTCTTGATTCGTTTTGGAGACTGTGTTCGAACGTCTGCAAATGGACAGTCATCCACCCGCCAGACGCCCGCACAAGTCACCTGCGCACACTGTCAAAGATCAGGGAACCGGCCTCAGCGCCTTGTTCCGTCCCCGTCACCGAAGTGCCCGAGGGAGCCGCACATCATACAGTCCTTTTCGGGAACGTCAACACCTTGTGAGGGTGTTTTTCGACGCTCCCGGCCTCGGGGAAACTCACTTCCCTTGGCGGGGCGCGCATTGTGCACGGCAGCAATCCGTTTGGGAAGAGGGTTGCGCAACTTGACGCCGCGACGATGCTCGCGGATGGTCGGAACGCCCGCTGGAGAGCCACGATGCGCCTGATTGCAAGCCTGTCCGCCTGTATCTTTGTCCTCGCAACCGGGGGCTGCGCGCAGGCCGGTGGCCATTGGGTGGAACTGGCCGCGCAGCGTTTCACCGTCGAGGTCGCCGATGACGACGCCGAACGCGCACGCGGACTGATGTTCCGCGATGAACTGCCCCAGGGGCATGGCATGGTCTTCATCCACGACCGCGAGGAGCCGCAGGCGTACTGGATGAAGAACACCCGGATTCCGCTGGATATCCTCTATTTCGACAACGACCGCCGGCTGGTCTCGCAGCAGCGAGATGTCCCGCCCTGCTCGGCCGGAGATCGCTGCCCGCCTTACCCGAGCGAGGCGCCGGCCCGCTACGTGCTTGAGCTGAACGCGGGCGAAGCCGCCAAGATGTCGTTGGCGAACGGCGCCGAGCTGCGATTGGACCCGGAGATCGCTGCAACGCCCTGAGACTTGCGCGCCAAGGCAGTGCAGCGCAGTCTTCGTTCATGCGCGCACGCATCGCACTCCCGGACTGGAATTCGCTTGCGGGGCTGGACGACGACACCCTGCCCTTGCTGGCCACCGCGCTGCTGATCGCGCGCGATGAATATCCCGATCTCGACGCCGACCTCTACGACACGCTGCTCGAGAGCCATGCCGCGCACCTGCAGCAGGAGATAGACCAGATCGAGCACTGGCCGCTGAAGATGCAGGCGATCAACCGGCATCTGTTCGAGGAACTCGGCTACGCGGGTGATCACGACGAGTATTACGACCCGCGCAACAGCTATCTCAACGAGGTGTTCGACCGGCGCCTGGGCAATCCGATTTCGCTGGCGATGGTGCAGATGGAAGTCGCGCGGCGCGTCGGCGTACCGCTCGACGGCGTCTCGTTCCCCGGCCATTTTCTGGTGCGGCTGCCGGTGGACGACGGCGTGCTGGTCATGGATCCCTTCAACCGCGGGCGCCCGCTCGACGAGGACGAACTGCGGCAGCGCGCGCGCCCCCACCTCGGCGGCGATTTCCCGGATGACGAGGCGCTTTACCAGATTCTGCATCCGGCCTCGCATCGCGCGATCCTGATGCGCGTGCTGCGCAACCTGCACGGCGTCTATGTCGAACGCGAGGATTGGGAGCGTGCGGTACGCAGCGCCGACCGCCTGCTCAAGCTCTCGCCCGACAACGCCGATGCCTTGCGCGATCGCGGCCTGGGCTATCTGAAGATCGGACACCGACATGGCGCGCGCCACGACCTGGGGCGCTATCTGCAACTCAATCCGCGCGCGGGCGATGCCAGCGCACTGCGTGAGCGGCTGGTGGAACTGAGCAATACCGCAGCGCGGCCGAACTAGGCTCTCAAGCTGCCGTGGTCGAAGCTTGCTCCTCGCGGCAGATCCGCGGGCAGGGCAGCAAGCTCGGCGTGCGCTCAGACCACCATCATCTCGAAGTCGTCCTTGGTCACGCCGCAATCCGGACAGGTCCACGTTTCCGGGATGTCTTCCCAGCGCGTCCCAGGGGCGATGCCCTCCTCAGGCAGTCCCTTCGCCTCGTCGTAGATGAATCCGCAGACGACGCACATCCAGGTGCGATAGGCGGTCTGCGTGGCGGTCGCGTTCATTGGAGCACGTTCATCGGAGCACGTTCATCGGATAATGGGGGCGTCGAAGCGGTCTGGAATGCTTCTGTATTGTCCCACTCCGAGCCCTCTCCCGGAAGCGTCATCGATGAATTCCCCCCGGCCGCGAAGCGGTCCGAAGTTGCGAGGTCTGTACCTCATCACGCCGGATGATGCGGAGACGGGTCGCTTGCTGGGACGCGTGACCGCGGTCTTGCCTTACGCCGCGCTCCTGCAATACAGGAACAAATCGGCGAACGATGCGCTGCGCCGTAGCCAGCTGCTCGCCCTGTTGCCTGCATGCCGTGCGGCCGGCGTGCCGCTCATCGTCAACGATGACTGGAAGCTGGCGATCGAACTGGAAGCCGATGGCGCACATCTCGGCAGCGACGATGGCGACCTGCGGCATGCGCGCGACAATGTCCGAGACGATTTCGTCCTTGGCGCCTCGTGCTACGACGATCCACGACGCGCCGAAGCCGCGGCCGCTGCAGGCGCGGACTATCTGGCCTTCGGCGCCTTCCATCCTTCGCCGACGAAGCCCGACGCAAGGCGCGCCGACCCGCAGCTGTTACGCGATGGCCGGCGCCATGGCCTGCCTTTGGTGGCCATCGGCGGCATCACGGCCGACAATGCGCCTGCGCTGGTAGCCGCCGGCGCCGCCATGATCGCCGTGATCAGCGGCGTGTTCGACGCCTTCGACCCTGTGGCCGCCGCGCGCGCGTACGCGCGCCATTTCGATCTGCCCGATTCCCATTTCCCCGAAGACACCTGATGGATCGCACCCGCTCGCAAGCCCTGTTCGCCCGCGCCAAGACGCTGATGCCAGGCGGGGTCAATTCGCCGGTGCGTGCCTTCAAATCGGTCGGTGGCGAACCCTTCTTCGTGGCGCGTGCCGAGGGCGCGTCCCTGTTCGATGTCGACGGCAACCGCTATATCGACTATGTCGGCTCGTGGGGCCCGATGATCGTCGGCCACAACCATCCGGCCGTGCTCGATGCCGTGATCCGCACTGCGCGCAACGGCCTGAGCTTCGGCGCGCCGAATCCGCTCGAGGTGACGATGGCCGAAACCATCGCACGGCTGGTGCCGGGCTGCGAGATGGTGCGGATGGTGAACTCGGGCACGGAGGCGACACTGTCCGCGATCCGTCTCGCGCGCGGCGCCACCGGACGCGCGCGCATCGTCAAGTTCGAGGGCTGCTACCACGGCCATGGCGACTCATTCCTGGTCAAGGCCGGCTCCGGCGCGTTGACTTTCGGCGTGCCGACCTCGCCCGGCGTGCCGAAAGCCCTGGCCGATCTCACGCTGACGCTGCCTTTCAACGATTTCGAAGCAGCGACCGCGCTGTTCGACGAAGCCGGCACCGACATCGCCGGTCTGATCATCGAACCGGTGGTCGGCAACGCCAACTGCATTCCGCCGCGCGTCGGTTTCCTGCAGCACCTGCGCGAGTTGTGCACGCGGCACGGCACGCTGCTGATCTTCGACGAAGTGATGACCGGCTTCCGCGTCGCGCTTGGCGGCGCGCAGGCGCGCTACGGCGTCATGCCGGACCTGAGCACCTTCGGCAAGATCATCGGCGGCGGCATGCCGGTTGGGGCCTACGGCGGATCGCGTGTGCTGATGGAGCAGATCGCGCCCGCGGGGCCGATCTACCAGGCCGGCACGCTCAGCGGCAATCCGGTGGCGATGGCGGCGGGGCTGGCGATGCTTGACCTCGTGCAAGCACCCGGATTCCATGCCGATCTCGAACGCCGCACCCATCGACTGTGCGACGGACTGGAGGCGGCCGCGCGCGAGGCGGGCGTTGCCGTGACGACCAATCGCGTCGGCGGCATGTTCGGCCTGTTCTTCACCGACCAGCAGGTCGAGACCTACGAACAGGCGATCGCCTGCGACACGGTGGCGTTCAACCGTTTCTTCCACGCCATGCTGGAGCGCGGTGTCTACCTCGCACCGTCCGCCTTCGAGGCCGGCTTCATGTCCAGCGCGCACGACGATGCGATCCTGGCCACGACTATCGCCGCAGCACGAGAAGCCTTTCGCGAGGTGCGCGCATGAAGGCTCCCGACGCGAAGCTCGAAACCATCGCCGTCCACGCTGGCGGCGAACCCGACCCGGCCACGGGCGCACTGGCGCCGCCACTGCACTTCGCCACCACGTTCCAGCACGGCGCGGCTGGCGAGCGCGTCGCCGGTTACGAATACCAGCGCGAGGGCAACCCCACCAACGATCGCCTGTGTACCGCGATCGCGGCGCTGGAAGGCGGCGAGGCGGCGTTGACGTTCGCGTCGGGCATGGCGGCGATCACCGCACTGCTGGAATCGATCCCGACGAACTCCCGGATCGTGATTCCGGACGACTGCTACACCGGACTACGCGTGCTGTGCGCGGAGTTCCTGCCCGAACGTGGCCTCCACGCGACGCACGTGGACATGGCTGACCTCGATGCCGTCCGCGCCGCGTGTGCAGATGGCGTCGCCGCGATCTGGGCGGAAACGCCGTCCAACCCGCGGCTGCGCGTGTGCGACATCGCCGCGGTCGCCGACATCGCGCACACGCATGGCGCGTTGCTGGTGTGCGACAACACCTTCGCCACGCCGATCCTGCAGCGCCCGCTGGCACTGGGTGCGGATGTAGTGATGCATTCCACCACCAAATACTTCGGCGGCCACAGCGACGTGCTCGGCGGCGCGCTGGCATTCGCGCGGTGCGACGAGGTGTACGACCGCGTCGCCCACCGCCTGCACGTCACCGGCGCCAGCCTGGCGCCGTTCAGCGCCTGGCTGACGTTGCGCGGCTGCCGTTCGCTGCCTGCGCGCATGGCCTGGCACTGCCGCAATACGCGCCGCGTCGCGGAGTTCCTGGCCGCGCGCGACGAGATCGAACGCGTCAACTATCCCGGACTCGACACGCATCCCGAACACGCCATTGCCGCGCGTCAGATGTCCGACTTCGGCGGCATGCTGTCGATCGAGTTCCGCGGCGGCCGCGACGCGGCGCTGGCGTTCGCGGGCAGGCTCAAGTTGTTCATCAATGCCACCTCGCTCGGCGGCTGCGAGTCGCTGGTGGAGCATCGTGCTTCGGTCGAAGGACCCAAACCGGTCTCCCCACAGAATCTTTTGCGGATTTCTGTCGGTTTGGAGCATATCGACGACCTGCTCGCCGACCTCGAACAGGCACTGCCGTAAGGCTGACTGCGGCCGGTGGTTACCAAGTGCCCGTATTCTGCATCGACGCCCAAGGCTCCTGCGGCGGCA
>JACMKK010000046.1 GCA_014380115.1 Luteimonas sp.
TCCCACTCGCGGGGAGAGAAATCGGGCATGTAGGCGAAGGCGACCCGATGGGGTACGACGAGATCGACGGTGTAGATGGCATGCTCGTTCGGGAACTGGAATACGGTCATGCCTTCGCCGTGGTTCGCGCCGAAGTAAACAAGATTTATCAGACTATTCCCGAGCCTCAGTTCCGATTTCGATCCAGACCACGTCTTGTCGGGCACGACGACATCTGGACTGGGATGGTTCTTGAGCCAGTTGGCGGTTGCGTCGTGGCTCAGAATCGTCGCCCCTTCCGCTTTGAACACTTCTCCGCCGCTGATGTGATCGTAGTGGTTGTGCGAATAGACAAGATATCTGATCGGCTTGTCCGTCAATTTGCGTATGGCCTCAAGCGACGCCTCGGCGAAATCCTTGTCGAAGCTGTCCATGACGACCACGCCATCGTCGGTAATCATGAAGGCGTTGAAGGCGAGCCCGCCGCCGAAGCTGTAGAGCCCGGGAGCCACCTTGGTCGTCTCGTACGCGGGACGCGCTTTCGCGGCAGGACTGAATGCGCCGAGACCCAGGGTAATCGCCACGGCCATCAGCAGCCTGCCCAACAGATTGTTGCCTGACATTGTTCGCGACCTCCGATCACGGAACTCCGACGGATTGCGGCGCGCGGTGCGATCCACCATTCCGCGCAACTGAGTGCGCTGGCAGTATGGGGTTGCCGTGTAATCGCGCCAGAGCCATTCAGACGAATTGTCGAATGCCAGTTGCGTTCATGCCTTGAGAAATCGGGGATCAGAGTGCGCATTCGAGTGGGACCGTCATCGCGGCCATCTCGATCTGCTGGAGGCGCACTTCGAGGCGAGCCCAGGCGCGCTGGACTGGCCCCGGGACCTCTGTTCTCAAGATCGAATCGCCGGACTGCGCACCGCGCCAGGCGAGTGAAGCGTGTGACTCATCGGATCAGATCGATGCGCCCATACAAGCCCCGCGTCCCGTTCGATGGGCCGGCGGTGAAATACAGGGTGTTGACGGATTGGTTGGCGACACCATTGCCGAACTGCAGCGAGTGCAGGCCATCGATCACGATCGGATTGCCGGCACTGTCCAGCAGTGCCCCATGATGTTGTCCGGTGGTTGGATCGAACACGTTGATGCGGCCATCGCCGGTATTGCCGACCAGGAGCCTGTTGCTGTGGATGCCGAACTCGGCCGGTGCCAGCGCCATGCCCCAAGGTGCATTGAGCGGACCGCCCGTGACGATGCGCCTGATGAATCGACCGCTGGGTGTAAAGACGTTGACCAGCCCCGAACCCGCCCCTGGTATCGCTCTTCGCCCGGAGTCGTGGTTCGCATAGGTGATGTAGAGGTTCCCGCCGATCGCCTGGATATTGTAGGAAAACAGATTGGCGCCCTCGGCGCCGGCGTCGTAGAAGGCACCTTCCGGCATGGTGGTTCGGCGAAAGTTCGACTCGAACACGATGATCCGCCACGCCGGCCAGACCACGTAGAGCAGTTGCCTGCCACAGCAGCCGCTGAACGCAATGCCCGTGTACGTAGGAATGTAGATGGAGGCATAGCGCTGAAACGCCGTGTCCGGATCCACGCTGCCGTTCCAGCCATGCAGCGAGCCCGCTTCGGTGGTGATCATGAACCGGCTCGGTCCTGTCTTCCCGGAGGCGTTGACGGTCGGATAATTCTGCGAGCCGTTGAACGCGAGGCCCACGGGAACCCCGGAATTGGGCCCGGACGTGCGGATCACGGGCGGTTGAAAGTTGCCGTTGCCGTCGTAGCGCGTGATCGCACCAGAAGCTGGCGAGGCCACCCATGCGTAACCATAGGGGTCGAATGCCAAGCCCCATGGATCGACTAGGTTGGGATCGACCTTCGTGCCCGGAATCGAACCATCCGATACGAGATTCGTCACGCGGTATCGGTTCTGGGCGAACGCAGGCGCTATGGCCAGCGCAACCAGTACCGCAAAGGCACCGAGCTGCCGGGCCAGGGTTCGACAGAAAAGGCGGCGCATGGTGGCCTCCCGCTGCATCTGAGCGCGTCAAATACGAAGCCATTGCAGTCTAGTCCTGAAGCATCGACCGTGGCGTCCTCCGTCCGACCGCTTGTCAGCTGTATGGGGCACGCGATTCTGCTGAATGGAAGGCGTGCTTCTGCGCCTGCTTTCTGATCAGAGAGGAAGGAGGTAATTAGATTCGTTTAACTGCTCCGTCCCTTTTGTTTAGCCTTGGATATCAGCATGACAGGCGACTCACCAGAATTGCCAGAAGAGCCTATCGAGGTTCCGGCCGAGGCGCGGGGCGGACGTTTATTGGGGGATCGTTTCGCGGAGCGGCTGCGCGGATTCGGACCGCTCGGAATCGTCGCGATGCTTCTCATCCTCGTTTCCGGCAATACGCTGGTAGGCAATGTCGTGGTGCCATTCGGTGCCGTTCTGGTGTTGTTGTGGGCTCGGTGGTCGCGGACGCCATGGGCCGAAATAGGCTATGTGCGACCCAGGAGTTGGATCGGTGGCCTGGCTGTTGGCGTTGCACTCGGCATCGCATTCAAAATCTTGTTGAAAGCCGTGGTGATGCCGTTGCTCGGTGCCGATCCGATCAACCAGGCCTACCACTACCTTGCAGGAAACCGGGCAATGCTGCCGGCAGCCATCTGGGCGATGCTGGTTGCGGGCTTCGCGGAAGAGACCGTGTTCCGCGGATACATGTTCGAGCGCCTCGGCAAGCTGTTCGGGCAAGGCATAGGCGCGAAGGTCGCGATCGTACTGCTGACTTCCGCATGGTTTGGCGTGAGCCACTACGCAATCCAGGGACTCGCTGGTGCCGAGCAGGCGACGATCTTCGGACTCGTGTTCGGAACGATCTTCGCAATCACGGGCCGCCTCTGGATGCTGATGTGCGCGCACGCAGCATTCGACCTGACGGCGCTTGCGATCATTTACTGGGAGATCGAGAACGACGTGGCGCACCTGGTTTTCAGATAGGCCGTAAGGTGGCTTCATGGTGATGGTGGGTCAGGCGGAATCGCCTGCGGAGGGCCGCCCTATGAGGTCCGAGAAAGGGTGTGCATGACCTGACCCCCTTGCTCTCAGCGGCCTAGCCAGAAAGCTGCGCTTGCCGCAGCCGGGGGATGGCCAAGTACGCCTGTGCCGCCATCCTGCGCGCAGGAACTGACGGCCTTGCACATGGTCAAGTAGGACGACCACGCGAACTCGATCCCAGGCGCTCGCCCGGATCTTCGAGGCGGGCAAGAGTTCCACATAACCAAGCCGAACCCGCTTCGCGGCCTGGCGTAGTCCAGATGGCAGATCGCCAGCGGAGAATCAGTATGCGGCAGAAGCCCCCAAGAACCCATCTCGAAGAGGACGTTTGCGTCCATATTTTCGCCGTGTCCGCCGCGATGGTCGGTGTCTGCCTGACGGTCATCGGATTGATCCAGATCATCAATGCAGTCAAGAAGTCCAGCACATGGGCAGATGATCTTCTGGCCGGGAATGCGTTGCTCTTCCTCGTCTCCTGCTTGTCCGCGTATTGGGCACTGCGGACTCGAGCTACTCGCAGGATGCATCGAGTCGAGCGCTTCGCCGATGGCGTATTCATTCTGGCGATGATGCTCATGGTGTTCATCTGCGGGCTTATTGTTTATGCAGTCTCGAGTTAGTAGCCGTGCGCAGGGCCTGAGGCAATTGGTTGGATTTAAATTGCCTCCGCCCACTTTATTCGTCCGATGAACGGTGTCCGTTCGCTGAAATGAGCCGCGTTGTTCCGTGAGCCATTGCCCCTCCAGGCAAGCCAGGAACCCCGCCATGAAACGTCAGCTCATCGCGATCGCCCTCGCGGCTGCCAGCGCCTCCGCAATACTGGCGTCTTGCCAGCGTTCGACGCCAGAAGACGCCACCGCCGCCGCACCCACAGCGACGCCCGCACCCACAGCGACGCCTGCGCCCGCCAGCGAAACGCCCAAGGCCGCGCCCACCGATCTGGAACAACTCGCACAACGCCTGGTCACGCAGAGTGCGGCGGTGAAGGAGGGCGAGATCGTCTACATCACCGGCCGCGCGCAGGACGCCGAACTGCTCGAGAACATCGCGGTCGATGTGCGCAAGCTGGGTGCGTGGCCGATCATCGAGTACGGCAGCGATCGCCTGTCCAAGCGTCTGTTCTTCGACGTGCCGGCACAATATGACGCGCAGGCGGACAAGATCGGCGCCGAACTGGCCAAGATCGTCGATGTGAGCATCAACCTCGCCAACAACACGACCCAAGACCTGTTCGAGGGTGCGGATCCCAAGCGCACTGCGGCGCGCGGCAAGGCCAACGAGCCGGTCGTGCAGGCGTTCCTGAAGAACAACGTGCGCAACGTCGAGGTCGGCAACGACCTGTATCCGACACCATGGCGTGCCGAACGCTACGGCATGGCTGAAGGCGCGTTGGCCAGCACGTTCTGGAATGGCGTCAACATCGACTACAGCGAATTGCAGGCGCGCGGCGACCAGGTCAAGGCGGCGCTCGCGGCCGGCAACGAAGTGCACATCACCAATGCGAACGGCACCGACCTGAAAGTGCGGGTGCAGGGAAGGCCGGTGCTGGTCAGCGACGGCATCATCTCCGCCGACGACATCAAGCAGGGCGGTGCGGCCGTGTCGGTGTTCCTGCCGGCGGGCGAGGTCTACACCACACCGGTGCCAGGCACCGCCGAAGGCAAGGTGGTGCAAACGCGCACGTTCTTCCGCGGCAAGCAGGTCGACAACCTGACGTTGACGTTCGCCGGCGGCAAGGCGACGGCGATGACCGGCTCGGGTCCGGGTTATGCCGACCTCAAGGCCGAGTACGACGCGGTCGAGGACGCGCGCAAGGACTTGTTCGGTTTCGTCGACCTGGGCATCAACCCGAAGGTGACGCTGCCTGCGAACAGCACGGTCGGTACCTGGGTGCCCGCCGGCGCGGTCACCGTGGGCACCGGCGTCAACACGTGGGCCGGTGGCGACAACTCGGTGCCGTATGGCCTGACCATGTACCTGCCGGGCAGCACGGTGATGCTGGATGGCAAGGCGATTGTCGAGAAGGGTGTATTGAAGCTTTGAAGTTGCGACGAATGGCCTGGTCAGCGGACGTCATCCGGCGCATGGTGGAGGACAGGAAAGGGGTCAAGAGCATTGCTGTTTGAAACAGAAATGTACTCTGACCCCTTTTGCGGATGTGAGAGTCGCCGAGCGCGATGCAAGGACGCGGGAGATTGAGCAATACTGCCTGGTAGAGGGAGGTCGGCATGATGCGAACCCTGCCAGCCGACAACTCCTCCCTTAGGCCGGCGATGCGAACGCAGCGCGTTAGCCGGTGTCGAACCTTGCGCCAGCGGGCGCTCTAGCGCTTCGATTCAAGCCATGAGGAATGAAGCAGCTTGTCTAATTGATGGCCTGCATGCCCGGCGTTGCCGGCTTCAGCGCGGAGATCGGCCAGCCGTTCTCTGCCCTCAGCTGTGAGGGTCCAATAGCGATCAACCTTCACGATCAACCCGAGGCGCGCGTAGTGCCCTACTTCGCATCCGTCCGGAGGGTCGCCAATCCTCTCGACGGAGGACAGGCATTCCAGAGCAAGCACGTCATCATTCGCTAGCACGGGTGGGTCCAGGAGTCGATCGGCGTACGTACTCTCCTCGAAGGTAGGTGAAGACTGCCTCATGACATGAGAGCCCGAGCATTCAGCCGTGAGCGGCGATGAGCCCGCGTAGGATGGGTTGAGCGCAGCGATACCCATCGCCCTTGCCGATGCGGGCGATGCTCCAAATCGTTATAGATTTCATGCGGTGGACGCTTGTACTTGTATAGGCGCTCGACTTCACCGCACGAGCGATGGGTATCGCTGCGTTCAACCCATCCTACGAACTACGAACTGCATGCGATGGGGCACGTGCCGCGTATCGGGTCACCGTCGGAGCATGCTCAAGGAGCAACGCAACCGCGCCCGCGTCGAGCTCCAGAAAGCAACACGCCCCGCGTAGCAAAAAGCCAGGCAGGGCGCGGGTTCGAAGGGTCGCATGTGGTGGCCGGGGACGGAATCGAACCGCCGACACGGGGATTTTCAATCCCCTGCTCTACCAACTGAGCTACCCGGCCACGGGCGAGGGCGGGATGATACGGGGACAGGCGCCGTGCAGCAAGCCGGATCGCTGCTGAACGCGGTGCGGACCGTCGATTGCAGGCGCGATTTGCGGGTGCATGATCGGCACGAATTTCCGTGCCGCTTGCCGGCAAAGAGGCCGTGATGAGACTTGCAGCGATGATGCTGGGCGCGGCGCTGGCGCTCGGCGCCTGTGCCACGGATGCAGGGCTGCGCGACGAGCAGAAGCTGGCGCTGTATCGCGTCCATGCCGGGCCGCCGGAGCCGAGCTTCCAGTACTTCGGCAGCATCAGCGGCTGGACGCCGCTCGGCGACAGCGCGATCGCGCTGTGGACCAGGCCCAACCGGGCCTACCTGCTGGAGTTGTATGGGCCGTGCAGCGATCTCGAGTTCTCGCCGGTGATCGGCGTGACCAACCAGATGGGGCGCGTCTATGCGCGCTTCGACAAGGTGATCGCGCGCAACCGCGGCTCGATCGAGATGCCGTGCAACATCAAGCAGATCCGCGCGCTCGACGTCAAGGCGATCAAGCAGGCCGAGAACGTGGCGCGCGATCAGCCGCCGCCGGCGGGTACGTAGCCGGCGGGCTTTTCGGCGCCGCCGCCGAACAGGAATTTCTCCATCTCCGCTTCGAGGAAGGCGCGATGCTTGGGATCGAGCGGTGACAGCCTGTTCTCGTTGATCAGCATGGTCTGGTGCGCCAGCCACGCGGCCCAGGCGGTCTTGCCGATGTGAGCGAACACGCGCTTGCCGACTTCGCCCGGCCATGGCACGAAATCCAGGCCTTCGGTCTCGCGTTGCTCGTATTCGCAGAAGACGCTGCGGGACATGAAGGTTCCTCGGGGATCAGAAGGGGGTCTGGCGTTCGAGCAGGCTGCGGATCGGCGCTGGGATGCCGAGCGTCGATAGTTCCGCGAGCGCGAGCCAGCGCAGGTCGTCATTGTCGCCCACGCTGGAGCGCGGCCTCGTGACGCGCAGGCGCAAAGGCTGCAGTTGCAGATGATAGTGGGTGAAGCCGTGTGCGATCGGGTCGAGCGCTTCGGCGCCGTCGTAGTCGTCGAGGAAATGGGTTTCGAACCAGCTACGCGCGCTTTCGGCGGCCTCGGCTTCGGGCAGCGACCACAACGATGCCCAGATGCCCGCGGGCGGGCGTCGTTGCAGCAGTACGCGGCCCTCGTCATCGCGCAGCAGCAGCACAATGGCCTTGCGTTCGGGCAGCGGCTTGCCGGGTTTGGGCGTCGGCAACTCCGCGACGCGTCCCTCGCGCAATGCGAAGCAGCCGCCTTGCAGCGGGCAGATCACGCAGGCCGGGTCGTGGCGCGTGCACAACGTCGCACCGAAATCCATCTGCGCCTGGGTGTAGTCGGCAAGTCGATCCTGCGGCAGCTGTGTTTCGGCCAGCGTCCACAACTGCTTCTCGATCGCCGGCAATCCCGGCCAGCCGGCGATGCCGTGGTAGCGGCACAGCACGCGCTTGACGTTGCCGTCCATGATCGCGAACCGGTCGCCCCAGGCTTGCGCGAGGATCGCGCCGGCGGTGCTGCGGCCGATGCCAGGCAGCGCGGTCAATGCATCGAAGTCGCGCGGCAGGTCGCCGTCGTGCCGTTCCACGCATAGCCGCGCGGCGGCATGCAGGTTGCGCGCACGTGCGTAGTAGCCGAGACCGGACCACAGTGCGAGCACATCGTCGAGCGGCGCCGCGGCCAGCGCGGGCACGTCGGGCAATACGGCGACGAAGCGTTTGAAGTAGGGGACGACGACGCGGACCTGCGTCTGCTGCAGCATGATCTCCGACAGCCAGACGCGGTATGGCGCGCGCGGATGCTGCCACGGCAGGTCGTGGCGGCCCGAGACGTCGAACCAGGCCAGCAGGCGGCTGGCGAAATCTTCGGTCGCGCTCATCGGACGACGTCTTCGGCGAGGGCAGGATCTTGGAGGGCATGATTTTGGACAGCAGGATCTTCGAGCGTGACCTCGACGCCTTCGAGTTGCGCGCCAGAGATTTCCAGGCGTGGCGATGTGAAGTGTCCCGACAGCGGTGGCAGCGGCGACGCGTTCGCGGGCGCATCGATCCAGGCGAGCATGTCGTACAGGCGCAAGCGGCCGTCGAAACGCGTCTCGTCGCGCTGCAGTCGCAGGCCGGCGATGTCCGAAAGGTCGGGTTTGCCGACGTAGTCGAGTGCGAAGGGCAGGGCGGACGTCGACTGGCCGATCGGGACCGGCAACGCCGGCCACTTGTCGGGCCAGTTCGGCAACCTGCCGTCGAGTCGCAAGACCAGGCGCCGCCCGAGCGCAAGCGCGCCGCGAGCGTCGAAGTTGGGCACGGTGTCCTGTCCACGCAACGCGACGCCGACCGGCGCCAGCGTCCAGGTCGCGTTGTCGAAATGCAGTGGCCCGGAGAGTCCGAGCGCGAACGGGAGATCGGTATCGCCGGATTGGTAACGCGCCGACATCTTCAGGCGTGCAGGTTGCACGCGGAGATCGTCGTCGCCGAGCAGCACCGGACCGGAGAGATGGATCCGCGCCGGCATGCGCCAGGTGCCGCGATCGATCGTGATGGGGCCGACGATCGCCGCGCCCGCGCCGTTCGCAGGTTTGCTGAGCGCCAGCGACAGGTCGAACGGGATGCTGGTCGGCGGATCGAGATAGCGTCCGCGAACCTGTGCGTTAACCGGTTGGCCGGGATGCAATTCAGGCAGCGTGGCGGCGATGCCATCGATATGCCAGCCGCCATTGTCGATACGCCCGCGCGTCACGTACAGGCCGTCGCTGAGCGTCGGGATGCGGGTTTCGCTTGGTGGGCGCGTCGCCAGCCAGTGCAGCAGGGCGGGCACGTCGAGCACGGGTGCATCGAGTTCGACGCGGGTGATGGTCAGTTCGGCGCCGCGGGTGCGGATCGTCGACCAGGGCAGCGACAGCAATACGCGTTCGGCGCGCAGGATCGGTGTTTCCGCGCCCGGTTCGCGCGCGACCACGTTGCGCACCACCAGCACCGGCGAGCCGCCCAGGCGGTATTCGCCGGGGCCATTGGCGGTGATCTCGAGGCCCAGCGCCTTGCCGAGTTGACCGAGCACCAGGCCAGTCACGTGTTCCGGCTGCAAGGCGACGCGCAACGCCAACACCAGCAGCAACAACAGCACGGCGATTGCGCCGGCGATGCGCGCCCAGCGGCGTCGTGGCGCAGGTTTGCCTTGCGCTGCGCCGACGCTCACGCGCCGAGCGACTCCGGCAGCAGCGCCTCGACGAATGCTGCTGCGTCGAATACGCGCAGATCTTCGGAGCGCTCGCCGATGCCGACGTAGCGGATCGGGATCCCGAACTCGCGCGCCAGCGCGAAGATCACGCCGCCCTTGGCGGTGCCGTCGAGCTTGGTCACGACCAGGCCGGTGACACCGGCTGCGGCGTGGAACTGACGCAGCTGCGAGATCGCGTTCTGACCGGTGGTGCCGTCGATCACCATCAGCACTTCGTGCGGCGCTGCCGGATCGACTTTGCCGAGCACGCGCTTGATCTTGCCGAGCTCGGCCATGAGCCCGCCCTGCGTGTGCAGGCGGCCGGCGGTATCGGCGATCAGCACCTCGATGCCGCGCGCCTTCGCCGCCTGCAGCGCATCGAAGGCGACCGATGCGGCATCGCCGCCTTTGCCGGCCGCGTTCTGCGCCTGCGCGACCACGGGCACGCCGTTGCGCTCGCCCCAGGCCTGCAGTTGGGCGACGGCCGCGGCGCGGAACGTATCACCGGCGGCGAGCATCAGGCCATGGCCCTCCTCCTTGAAACGCCGGGCGAGCTTGCCGATCGTGGTGGTCTTGCCGACGCCGTTGACACCGACGGTGAGGATCACGAAGGGCTTTGCTTGGCGGTCGATCGCCAGTGGCCGCGCCACCGGCAGCAGCATCGCCACGAGATCGGAACGCAGTGCGGCCAGGAGAGCATTGGCGTCGGCGAACTCGCGCCGATGCATGCGCTGACGCAACGCGGCGACCAGCGGCGTGGTGGCGGCGACGCCGACGTCGGCGGTCAACAGCGCGGTTTCGATCTCGTCGAGCAGGTCCTCGTCGAGTTTCGGATTGCGCGCGAACAGGCTAGCCATGCTACGAGACAGCGCGCTGCCGCGCAGGCGTTCGCGCCAGCCGGCCTTGCCGGGCGCGGCCGGTGCCGGCTCGGCGGTGGTTCCGGTGTCGATCACGATGGGAGCAGGCACGACGACGGGCGCGGGAATGACCACGGCTTCGGGCACGGTGTCCGGGGGCGCGTCCATGGCGGCTGGCGATGTTTCCGGTTGCGGCCGTGCCGGGAACGCCGCTGCCAGCTCTTCGATGCTCGGGCGCGGGCCGGCGCCCGGCGCTGCGGCCGCAGTCTCCGGATCCGGTTTCTTGCGGCGGAAAAAACTGACCATTTAGTGTGGGGTCGTAGCTAGAGAAATGTTTTGGGGAGGATCCAACCTCTGGATCGTCATCCCCCGCGGAAGCGGGAGCCAGCGACCTGACCGTGTTGGAAACAAAGGCGCTGGGTTCCCGCCTTCGCGGGAATGACGAGCAGGAGCAGGGACTCGATGCCGTGTCTGCACGCAGGCGAACGCGGAATTGTCCAATCTCCACGCAAGCGGAGACAATGGCGACATGTTAACACCGGCCTCGTCGACGCCCCGATGACCCGACGCCATGCAGCGGGCGCCGCGGCCGGCCACGTGCGCATCATCGGTGGACGCTGGCGCGGCACCCGTTTGCCGGTTGCCGACCTGCCGGGATTGCGGCCGACGCCGGATCGCGTGCGCGAGACCTTGTTCAACTGGCTGCAACCGGTCCTGCCAGGCGCGCGCGTCCTCGACCTGTTCGCCGGCAGCGGCGCGCTCGGACTGGAGGCGGTGTCGCGCGGCGCGCGCGAAGCGCTGCTGGTGGAGCGCGACCCCGTGCTGGTCGAGGCCCTGCATGCCACAACGCAGCGCCTGGACGCGGCCAAGACCGTGCACGTGCTACGCGCCGATGCCGTGAGCCTGCTGCGCACTCCGCTTCATGGTCGCTTCGACGTCGTCTTCGTCGATCCGCCGTTTGCCGATGGCGCCTGGGCGCCCGTGCTGTCCGCGCTGGCGCCTTGGCTGGCGGACGATGCCTGGCTGTACCTCGAATCACCGTCGGAACAGGCGATCGATCCAGATGCCTCATGGCTGCCACATCGCGAGGGCCGGACGCGTGACGTCCGCTACGCCCTCTACCGGCGCCGTTCCTGAACCGGGCTGCAGTGCCGCTGTTACACTGCGGGCCGGTTCCGAAGGCGGTGGCGGCGACTCCAGCATGAGCGTGTCCCAAACCGGCATTGCCCACACCCGCGCCGCGCGCAGCCGTGTCGCCGTCTATCCCGGCACCTTCGACCCGATCACCAACGGCCACGTCGACCTGGTCGACCGCGCCGCGCCGCTGTTCGAGCGCCTGATCGTCGGTGTCGCCGAGAGCCCGGGCAAGAGCCCGGCCCTGCCGCTGGCGCTGCGTGTCCAGCTCTCGCGAGACGCCCTGTCGAAGTATCCCAACGTTGAAGTGCGTGGCTTCAACTCGCTGCTGGCGCATTTCGTCGCCGAGATCGGCGGTGGCGTGCTGCTACGGGGGCTGCGCGCGGTGTCGGATTTCGAATACGAGTTCCAGCTGGCGAGCATGAACCGGCACCTGATCCCGGAAGTGGAAACGCTGTTCCTGACGCCGGCCGAGCAATACGGTTTCATTTCTTCTTCGCTGGTGCGCGAGATCTCCCGCCTTGGCGGCGATGTTTCCGGTTTCGTGCCGCCGGCAGTGGCCGCAGCGCTGCAGGCCGAATGGCAGCGCACCGATGCATGAATGCATTTCAATGTGGGGAAACTAGGATGAAGATTGCGATGAACGCCATGACCCGCCTGATGCTGATCGCCTGCCTCGTGCTGCCGTTCGCGGCGTGCAAGAAGGAAGAGGCGCCGAAAGCGGTCGCTGCGCCGCTGAGCGCGCCGGCCAACGACGACGGCGGCGCTTGGCGCGCCTACCTGTCGGATGTCGTCACCCGCAACATGACCGGCATCAGCAACCAGCCGTTCGTGTACATGCTGCCGGGCGAGAGCACGCCGGATTTCGCGTCGCAGTACGAGCGCCTGGCCGAGAAGGCCAAGGCCGATGTCGCCCGCGGCATCATCGAAGGCAATCTGCTGGCCTATGGTTCGCCCGCGTCGGCGAAGATGGCCGACATGGTGGTCGCCTCGTTCGCGGACGTGCCGCCGAACACGATGAAGGGCGTCAAGGTGCTCTTCATCGGCAAGGCCGCCGACAACGAGCGCGTCAAGGCGGCGGTGGCGCCGGCCGGCGTCGACTACGTGTTCATCGAAGCGAAATGACATTTCGGCCCGCGTGCGAAGCACGCGGCTTTGCCGAAACGTCATCCTGAACGCGCAGCGTGAAGGAACTGCCGGACGGGGCTATCGTAGAACTCCACGGCAGATTCCTCACCTGCGTTCGGAATGACAGCATCAGATGTCGCTCAAGATCAACGAACTCTGCGTCAACTGCGACGTCTGCGAACCGGTCTGTCCCAACCAGGCCATTTCCCAGGGCGAGACGATCTATGTGATCGATCCGTCGCGCTGCACCGAATGCGTCGGCCATTACGACGAGCCGCAGTGCGTGGTGGTGTGTCCGGTCGAGTGCATCGACGTCGATGCGACGCAGCCGGAATCCCGCGAAGACCTGCTGGCGAAGCTGCGCCGGCTGCAACAACAGGAGTCTGCATGCTGATTCCATCAAGGATGATCCGCGTGATCCTGAGCGTCGCCCTGGCGACGTTGCTGCTCTCCCTGACGCCGTTCGCCGATGCGAAGAAACCTTCCGAAAAGCCTCCGGGCGTCGCCATCGCCGCGGCGCATGGTCTGGCGACCGATGCCGGCCTGCAGATCCTGCGCGACGGCGGCAATGCCTTCGATGCGGCCATTGCCGTCTCCTCCACCTTGGCGGTGGTCGAACCGATTTCGTCGGGCATCGGCGGTGGCGGCTTCTTCCTGCTGCACGATGCGAACAAGGATCGCGACATCTTCCTCGACGCACGCGAAACCGCACCCGCTTCCGCAACGCCGCAGGCCTACCTCGACAAGGACGGCGGGCTCGACCGCGACCGTGCCGAGAACGGACCCTGGTCCGCCGGGATTCCGGGCCTGCCCGCCGCGCTGGTGCACCTGCAGAAGCACTACGGCCGCCTGCCGCTGAAGACCACGCTGGCACCGGCGATCCGCATCGCGCGCGAGGGATTTCCGATCTACGCCCGACTGGCCAAGGGTTACGGCAGCCGCCGCACCGTGATGGAGCGCTATCCCGGCACCCGGGCCGTCTTCCTCGCCGACGGCGATGCGCCTGAGGAAGGCGAAGTGCTGAAGCAGCCCGACCTTGCGCGCACGCTCGAGTTGCTGGCCAGCAAGGGATTCGACGGGTTCTACCGCGGCGATACCGCCGACAAGCTCCTCGCCGGCGTCAAAGCCGAAGGCGGGCAGTGGACCGCGGCGGAGCTGGCGAGCTATCGCGTGCGCGAACGCGAGCCGCTGCGCTTCAAGTATCGCGACTGGGACATCGTCACCGCGCCGCCGCCATCCTCCGGTGGCGTGGCGCTGGCGGAAATGCTGCACGTGCTGGAAGGCTGGGACCTGTCGAAACTCGACGCCGCGCATCGCACCCACGTCATCGCCGAGGCCATGCGCCGCGCCTTCCGTGACCGCACGATCTACCTCGGCGATCCGGATTTCGTCGAGGCGCCCGTGGCGCGACTGATCAGTCGCGACTACGCCGCCGGTCTGCGCGCGACGATCCATCCGGACAAGGCCACGCCGAGCGACTTGTTGTCCGGGCAACCGGCACCGCTCGAGGACGATGAAACCACGCACTTCTCGATCATCGACGCCGACGGCAATCGCGTCTCCGCAACGCAGACGGTGAACCTTTTGTACGGTTCGGGACTGATCCCGCCCGGCACCGGCGTGCTGCTCAACGACGAGATGGACGACTTCGCGCTCAGGCCGGGCACGCCCAACGCCTTTGGCGTGATGGGCTTCGCCGCCAACGCGCCGCAGGCGGGCAAGCGCATGCTGAGCTCGATGACGCCGACATTCATGCTGTCGCCGCAAAGAGTGACCGCGCTCGGCGCGCGCGGCGGCAGCCGGATCATCACCCAGGTGCTGCTCGGCATCCTCGGTTATGACGCGGGCCTGCGCGCGCAACAGGTCTCGGCGTCGCCGCGCTTCCATCACCAGTGGATGCCGGACGCGATCTCGGCCGAGGCGGGCGCGCTCGACGCCGGCACCATCGCGGCGCTGCAGGCAATGGGCCACAAGGTCAATGCCGGCGAATCGGTCTGGGGCGACGTGGAAACGGTGGAATGGAACCGTGCGACGCATACACTGTCGGTCGGTAGCGATCCCCGCAATCCGGTCGCGAAAGCCGAGGTCGTCCTCGCGCCGTAACCGTCGCGGCCACCCGCAAGGACTGCGTCAATTACCAGGATTCGCCGATGGCGGACAACGACAAGAAGCCGATCGCGCACCTGCTGCCGGCGATCTTCACCGGATTGGCGGCGCTGATCGCGGCGCTGACCGGCGTCTACGTGAACCTGCGCGACGACAAGGCGCCGCCGGAGCCTGCGCGGACCAGCGCAGCGGCGCCGTCGATCCCGTTGGTGGAGGTGTTGCCTGCACCACCGCAACGCAAGGCAGAAAAATTCCGCCTGCAACTCGATCGCATCGCCGTCCAGCACGACGGCACGGTCGGAACCACCGACTGGCGCTTCGCGGTCGAGGCCAACGGCCAGCCGTTGTTCGTGTTCCAGCAGGACGACCTCGACGATACCGGCGGACGCAACGTCGCCACGCCCAAGGACGTCGGCGCGGTCCTGCGCCTGCTGCCTGCGCAGGCCAATCGGATCACGATCAAGGGTTGGCGCGGCAGCCGCTTTCGCCTGTCGCCGGGCGAGCCGGACGTCTCGGGCGAAGGCACGATGAGCGATACCGGCGTCGTGGCGCCGATCGAGGTCAAGGCGGAGCAGGCCGACGCGGGCGCGTTCGTGTTCTATTTCTCCGCCACGCCCGGTTGAGGCGTGGCCGGGCGACGGCGTGCCGAAACACCCGCTTACGGCTCGCGGCGTTAAAGTAATGCCAGGCAAACGCGCAAAAAAGCAGTACCCATGAAACTCTGGTCCATCCTCGGCAACAGCCAGCAGCTCGACGGCGGTGCCATGTTCGGCAATGCACCACGCGCGATGTGGGCCAACTGGCTGGCTCCCGACGAGCAGAACCGGATTCCGCTGGCCTGCCGCGCGCTGCTGGCCAGCCCGCTCAACGGCAAGACCGTGTTGTTCGAGACCGGCATCGGCGCCTTCTTCGAACCGAAGCTGCGTGAGCGTTACGGCGTGGTCGAGGAGCGCCACGTGCTGATCGAGTCGCTGCGCGCCGCCGGCTTCGAGCACGAGGACATCGAAGTGGTGGTACTGAGCCACCTGCATTTCGACCACGCCGGTGGCCTGCTGGCGCCGTGGCAGGAGGGCAGGGTGCCAGAGTTGCTGTTCCCGAACGCGACCTTCCTGGTCAGCGCTGCCTGCTGGGATCGAGCACGCGCGCCGCACCAGCGCGATCGCGCCAGTTTCATCGCCGAACTGCCCGGCCTGCTCGAAGCCAGCGGCCGGCTCGAGCTCGTCGACAGCACGTATTCGAAGACGCTCGGCGAGACGGTGAGGTTCCATTACAGCGATGGCCATACCCCCGGGTTGATGCTTGCCGAGATCGTCGGTCCGGAACGCATCGGCGGCGAGGCGCACGGCGGCGTCGTGTTCTGCGCGGACCTGATCCCCGGACGTCCATGGGTGCACGTGCCGATCACGATGGGCTATGACCGCAACGCCGAGCTGCTGATCGACGAGAAGCGCGACTTCCTCGACGACAAGCTGGCGCGCAACGTGCACCTGTTCTTCACCCACGACCCGGAATGCGCGCTGGCGCAGGTCACGCGCGACGCCAAGGGCAAGTTCGGCACCGCGCACGAGGTCGCGGAACTCCATGCACGGGCGCTAGCCGCATGACGCGACGCACATGGGGCGCGTTGCTGCTGGCATGTGCGGTGAGCGCAGGCGCGAGCACTCCTGCAACGGCAGCGATCGCAAGCGGCCAGGACGCGCTGCCGGCGCCCGCCGATAAACCAGCGCAGGAAGCACCGGTCGGACCGCCGAAACCCGGACAGGTCATGCGCGACGCCGAGTTCGGTGTCGTCACGCGCCAGTTTGGCCTCGAACGCACCGTCGAGATGTATCAGTGGCACCGCGCAGGGCAGGGCTATTTCGCCGGCTGGAGCCTGGAGCCGGTCGACTCGACCGGATTCGCGCCCGGTCATGCCAATCCCGGGGCATTCCCGCTGCAGAGCAGGCAGTGGCGCGCGCTGCGTGTGACGCTCGATGGCAAACCGCTGGCCGGTTCTGCGGTGGCCAGGTTCGGTGAGTGGCGCTCGTTCCGACCCAATTTCTCGGCGTTGCCGGGCAACCTGTCGGCGACCTTCCAGCCGGAGGGCGACGGACTCGGCAGTGCCGAGAACCCGCTCGATCCGCAAATCGGCGACTTGCGCGTCACCTGGCGTGAACTGGTGCTGTCGCCCTTGCAGGGACGCGTCCTGTTGCGCGATGGGGAATGGGTATTGCCGGATTCGCCTGAGGTGACTGCACCGGCTTCGGACGCAGAGGATCCAGGCAGCGAAGTAGTAGTTCCGGCTGCGGGGGGTTGGCTTGCTGTAGGCGCGTTATTGCTGGTCTTCGCCGCGGCATTGGCTTATCGCAGGCGCACTCGTCGGCGCAGCGCGAGCCAGCAATCTTCGAAGCCTGCTGAATAGCCGGGAAGAAACGACAAGGCCGGGTTTCCCCGGCCTCGTTGCGACTTGTGACTAGCGTGCGCTCAGGCGGCCGCCGCCTGCTGCTGGCGCGGGCCTTCGCGCAACGCGCGACCGACCAGGCGGACCACCAGGTCGAGTTCGTCGGCGGTGACGGCGAAGTGCGGCGTGAATCTCAGTGAGTTCTCGCCGCCGTGGATGACGCCGAGCCCGCGCTCGCGCAGCCATTCCTCGGTCGAGCCGGCGCCATAGCCCTTGAACTGCGGTGCAAGCTCGCACGAGAACAGCAGGCCGGTGCCCTGGATCTTGGTGATCAGACCGCCGGTTTCAGCCTTCAGCGCCTCGAGCTTGGCGAGCGCTTCCTTGCCGCGCTCGCGGATATTGCTGCGCAGTTGCGGTGTCAGTTGCGCCAGCACGGCGCAGGCGACGTCGAGTGCGCGCGGATTGGTGGTCATCGTGTTGCCGTAGGTGCCCTTGCGATACAGGGCGCCTGCGCGCTCGGTCACGGCCAGCACCGACAGCGGGTACTGCGCGGCGTTGAGCGCCTTGGAATAGGTCTCCATGTCCGGCGCTTCCTGGCCCTCGAAGCCGGGGTAGTCGACGATCGACAGCACGCCCTGCGCGCGCAGACCAGCTTGGATCGAATCGACCAGGAACAGCGCACCGTGCGATTTCGTCAGTTCGCGCGCGGCGGCATAGAAACTCGCCGGCACGCTGCGGCCGGGGTCGCCTTCGCCCATGACCGGCTCGAGGAACATCGCTTCGATGAACCAGCCATTGCGGTCGGCGTCGGCGAAGACCTTCTTCAGCGCGTCGATGTCGTAGGGTTCGACCGCGATCACCGAATCCTCGCCGCGGAAGCTGGCCAGGTTCTGCATGTAGGTCTTGCGGCTGGAATCCGAATACAGCGCCGGACGCTCGGTGCGGCCGTGGAAACTGCCCTTGACCACGACGCGCTTGATGGTGCGGCCGGCGTATTTCGCGCCGGGATCGGTCATCAGCTTGGTGTTGACGTCGGCGATGCGGGCGGCCAGCGACACCGATTCCGAACCGGAATTCAGGCACAGGAACTTCACGTAGGGACAGCCGCCGCGCGTGTGGCCAACTTCCTTGCGCAGGGCGCGATCGAAGCGCAGCTGCGACAGGTTGGGCGTCATGATGTTGGCCATTGCCTGCGGGCGCGCCACGGCCTCGAGCACCGCCGCCGGCGTGTGGCCGAGGCCGAGCATGCCGTAGCCGCCGGTGTCGTACTGCACCGCACCCTTGAGCGTCACAAGCCACGGCCCGCGCGCGGCGAGCGCGATGTAGGGATTGACGGCATCCTCGGGATAGAAATTGATGTAACCGGCCTGCACGGCCTGGACCTGCGCGTCCTCGTCGAGGTCGAGCAATTCCGGGAACTCCGCCTTGACGCGCGCATATTCGTCCACGGCAGCATCGATCGCGGCTTCGAGCTCCGGGTGCCTGGCTGCAAATTCCAGCGTCGTGGCGTCGTCCAGGCCGGTGGTGCGGCGTTTGCCGGCGTGGTTGCGGAGCGGGGCGAGCTTGTCGATGAGGGTCATGGCGTACCAACCTGCGGGCAATGGGCGAGGACGTGCGCGGTGGGGCGCATTCACGGTGAAACGGCAAAAGCACGGAAGGCGTCCATCGATCCGCGTGGAAACCGGGGCAGAGCTGACGTCGTACGATCGAGCGATGCAACGAGTAATCGCAAGAAAATCAGCTATTTGCGCAATTTTATCATGCGCATTTGGCGGCCGTAACCCCCGTCCGCGGCTACAATGCGCGCCCGCAACGCCTCGCTAATCCCTTGATTGGGTTGGAAGTTCCGCCGCCTTGAAGAAATCAGACTTCCATTACGAACTGCCGGAGGCATTGATTGCACAGGTCCCGCTGGCGGAGCGCTCCGCCAGCCGCCTGCTGTGCGTGCCGGCTGGCGTCCAGCCGTTCGTGGATCGCTGCGTGCGCGATCTGCCGGAGTTGCTGCAGCCGGGCGACCTGCTGGTCTTCAACGATACCCGCGTGCTGCCGGCACGTTTGTTCGGGCTGAAGGCGACCGGAGGCCGCGTGGAGATCCTGATCGAGCGCCTGCTCGCCGGCCAGGAGGCACGCGCGCAGGTCAGTGCCAGCAAGTCCCCCAAGGCGGGCAGCCGCATCGCGCTCGACGCTGGCGGCGAAGCCGAGGTACTCGGCCGCGAGGGCGAGTTCTACCGGTTGCGTTTCGACGTGGATGCGCCGCTCGAGTCCTGGTTGTTGCATGCCGGACGCATGCCGTTGCCGCCCTATATCCGCCGCGAACCCGGCATCGACGACGCCGAGCGCTACCAGACCGTCTTCGCGCGCGAGGTCGGTGCAGTCGCGGCGCCGACGGCGGGACTGCATTTCGACGATGCCTTGCTCGAAGCGCTGCGCGCGCGCGGCGTGCAGTTCGGACACGTCACCCTGCACGTCGGTGCGGGAACCTTCCAGCCGCTGCGCGTCGACGATCTGCGCGAACATCGCATGCATAGCGAATGGTTGAACGTAGGTGCCGGATTGGTCGAACAGATCCGCGACACGCGCGCGGCGGGCGGACGCGTGGTCGCGGTCGGCACGACGGTGGTGCGCGCGCTGGAGAGCGCGCTGCAGGCCGATGGCGCGGGCAACGGTGAGCTTCGGCCATTCGCAGGGGAGACCCAGATCTTCATCTTTCCGGGCTACCGCATCCGCAGCGTCGATGCGTTGCTTACCAACTTCCATCTGCCGGAAAGCACGTTGCTGATGCTGGTGTCTGCATTCGCTGGCAGGGAACGCGTGCTGTCCGCGTACCAACATGCGGTGCGCGAACGATACCGGTTCTTTTCGTATGGGGATGCGATGCTGCTGTTCCCGGAGGTTGCGACGTGACGCGTTCCGATCGCAGGATGGCCGCATGAGCCGCATGTCCTTCGAACTCCTCGGCAGCGATGGCGCCGCCCGCCGCGGGAGGCTGACCTTCCCGCGCGGCACGGTGCAGACGCCGGCGTTCATGCCGGTCGGCACCTACGGTTCGGTCAAGGGCGTGCTGCCCGAGCAGGTCCGCGCGTTGGGTGCGGAGATCGTGCTCGGCAATACCTTCCATCTCTACCTGCGGCCGGGCCTCGAGGTGATCGAAGCGCACGGCGGGCTGCACGGCTTTTCGCGTTGGGACGGTCCGATCCTCACCGACTCCGGTGGCTTCCAGGTGTTCTCGCTGGCGCACCGCCGCAAGATCACCGAGGCCGGCGTGACGTTCGCGGCGCCGACCGACGGTTCGACCGTGTTCCTCGGGCCCGAGGAGAGCATGCGCATCCAGAAGGTGCTCGACTCGGACGTGGTCATGATCTTCGACGAGTGCACGCCGTATCCGGCGACCGAGGACATCGCGCGCACGTCGATGGAACTGAGCCTGCGCTGGGCCGAACGCAGCCGCCGTGCGCACGAGGGCACCGACGCGGCCTTGTTCGGCATCGTCCAGGGCGGCGTGCACCATGCGCTGCGCACGCAATCTGCCGAAGGACTGAAGGCGATCGGCTTCGACGGCTATGCGATCGGCGGCCTGGCCGTCGGCGAACCCGAGGGCGAGCGCAACGCGATGCTCGAACATACCTGTCCGCAATTGCCGCAGGATCGACCGCGCTATCTGATGGGCGTCGGCCGTCCCGAGGACCTGGTCGAGTCCGTCGCGCGCGGCGTCGACATGTTCGATTGCGTGATGCCGACCCGCAATGCGCGCAACGGCCATTACTTCACCAGTTTCGGTACGGTCCGCATCCGCAACGCGAAGTACGAGCGCGATACCGACCCGATCGAGCCCGGCTGCGGCTGCCATGCCTGCAGCGGCGGCTACAGCCGCGCCTACCTGCGACACCTCGACCGCTGCAACGAGATGCTGGCGCCGATGCTCGGCACCCTCCACAACCTCTGGTATTACCAGAAGCTCATGGCGGGGATGCGTGAGGCGATTGCTGCGGGAACCTTCCAGGCCTTCCGCGACTCTTTCTATGCGGCACGCGGTTAGCGCCCTCCCCTCCGAATGGAGGGGGCGAAGCGATGCGCTTGCGAGGCATGCCTCGCGCATCGCGTAGCGCCAGCCGGCCATGCCGGCTGGCCGGACGGGCTGGGGAGGGGTGGAGCAAGCGCGGAAGTTCTCTCCGGAGACCTTCTCAGCGCCGACGACACCCCCTCCCAACCTCCCCCTGCCTTCGCAGGAGGAGAAGCCCAGCCCGACATGGCATAATTCCCCGCTATTTTGCCCGTGGAACTTCCGCATGAACCTGCTTGACCTGCTGATCTCGCCCGCTTTCGCCCAGGCCGCGCCCGCTGCCGGCGGCGCTCCGAGCATGATGTCGACCCTGCTGTTCCCGATCATTCTGATCGGCGTCATGTACTTCCTGATGATCCGCCCGCAGATGAAGCGCGCCAAGGAACACAAGTCGATGCTCGAGAAGCTCTCGGTCGGCGACGAGGTGATCACCAACGGCGGCATCGCCGGCACCGTGCGCGAGATCGGCGACAGCTTCATCACCGTCGAGATCGCCGACAACGTGCGCGTGCGCATCCAGAAAGGTGCGATCGGCAACGTGCTGCCGAAGGGCACGCTCAAGTCCGCCTAAGCCATTGCCGTGATCCGGCCGCTGCCGCAGGGCGGCGGCGCAGGTCGCGGTCGCGTCGCCTTTTCCGGATCACGCCGAACGCGATCCGTACCACGTTCTGGAATCCACGATGCTCGAATACGCCCGCTGGAAATACGTTGTCGTCCTGATCGTCGTCCTGTTGAGCGCTTTGTACGCGCTGCCGAACGTGTTCCCGCAGGATCCCTCGGTGCAGATCACCGCCAACCGCGGCGCTGCCGTGGACGCCGCCCTCAAGCTGCGCGTCGACGCCGCGCTGAAGAAGACAGGGATCGCGGCCAAGGCGATCGAAGTGCAGGAAGACGGCAACCTGCTGGTACGCCTGTCCGACATCAATGCGCAGGGCAAGGCTGCCGACCTGCTGCGTCCGGAACTCGGCAACAACTACGTGGTGGCGCTGAACCTGGCCTCCACGGTGCCGTCGTGGCTGACCGTGATCGGCGCCAAGCCGATGTTGCTGGGCCTCGACCTGCAGGGCGGCGTGCACTTCCTGATGGAAGTCGACCAGAAGGCCGCGCTCGACAAGCGCTTCGAGGCTTACGCCGAAGACTTGCGCGTGCTGCTGCGCGATAGCCGCATCCGTTACGAGTCCGTCGAGCGTCGTGGCCAGGATCGCCTCGAGGTGACGCTGGCGCCGGGCGCCGACGCGGACAAGGCGCGCACGCTGATCTCGACCAACATGGTGTCGTCGGCCAATGCCGGCCTGGGCGGTGGCTCCAGGTTCCAGGTCGAGGCGGTCGGCAACCAGATCACGGTGCAGGTGCCCGAAAGCGAGATCCGCCAGATCACCGCCAACGCGATCGAACAGAACATCGGCACACTGCGCAACCGCATCAACGAGCTCGGCGTGGCCGAGCCGATCATCCAGCGCCAGGGCAGCGATCGCGTCGTCGTGCAGTTGCCGGGCGTGCAGGATACCGCGCAGGCCAAGCGCATCCTCGGCGCGACCGCCACACTGGAATACCGCGCTGTGGTCGAAGGCGACCCCTACGACGCCGTCGCCAGCGGCAGCGTGCCGCCGGAAGCGCGCATCTATTACCGCAAGGAAGTCGGCGTCGACGGCAAGCCCATTCCGATCCTGCTCAACAAGCGCGTGATCGCGACCGGCGAACAGCTGGTCGATGCGCGCTCGGGCTTCGATTCGCAGTCTGGCACGCCGATGGTCTCGGTGACGCTCAACGGCATCGGCGGCCAGCGCATGCTCGATTTCACCAGCGCCAACGTCGACAAGCAGATGGCCGTGGTGTACATCGAGCGGATTCCGCAAGTGACGATGGTGGACGGCAAGGAAGTTCGCAGCACGCGCACCAGCGAGCAGGTCATCAATGCCGCGACCATCCAGGGTGTGTTCGGCAAGAACTTCCAGACCACCGGTCTGGAAAGTCCGAAGTTCGCCGCCGACCTCGCATTGCAGCTGCGCGCCGGCGCGCTGGCCGCGCCGATGGACTTCGTCGAGGAGCGCATCGTCGGTCCCAGCCTCGGTGCCGAGAACGTCGAGCGCGGACGCAACGCGATCCTGTATTCGTTCGGCTTCGTGCTGATCTTCTTCCTGGTCTACTACCGCATGTTCGGCCTGATCACCAACATCGCGGTGTTGCTCAACCTGCTGATGGTGGTCGCCGTGATGTCCTTCCTCGGCGCGACGCTGACACTGCCGGGCCTGGCGGGCATCGCGTTGACCGTCGGTATGTCGGTCGACGCCAACGTGCTGATCAACGAACGAATACGCGAGGAACTTCGCGCGGGACTGCCGCCGCAAGCCGCCATCTCGACTGGCTACGACCGCGCCTCCGGCACCATTCTCGACGCCAACGTCACCGCACTGCTGGCCGGCATCGCGCTGTTCGCGTTCGGCACCGGTCCGGTCAAGGGCTTCGCCGTGTCGCTGATCGCCGGTATCCTGACCTCGATGTACACCGCGGTCTCGGTGTCGCGGGGCCTGGCCACACTGATCTACGGACGTCGGCGCAAGCTGAAGTCCCTGGCGATTTAAGGGAGCACAAGCATGAAACCGTTCAACGTGTTCCCCTACGA
>JACMKK010000373.1 GCA_014380115.1 Luteimonas sp.
AAAGCTTGCCGATTCCTTCACCGTGGCGTCGACGCCGGTGCGGTGCGCGAGATAGCTGCCATGTGCCGCGCCCAGGGCGGCTCGCATCGCCGGCGCATCGGCGTTCGCTTCGAGCGCATCGATGACTTTGCCGGAGGCGGCGATGAACGCGAGTCCGGCCTGGTGCTGTGCGCCGAGCAGCCGCGCCTCCAGCCCGTAGGGAGGGTTGTCCTGCCAGTACTTCACGCGTGTGTGGTATTCGCCTTCGAGGCGTTTGAACTCCGACTTCACCTTCTCGATCGCGAGGGTGCCTTCCACGCCCTGCGACAGCACGAGTCGCATTTCGATCAGGTACAGCGGGGGCGGCAGGATGTCGGCGGTGACGTCCTTGGCGACGAAGGTTTGCGTGGCGGCGTCACCCGCCTGTCGCGCGCCCCACAGCGAAACGCTGCCGACGACGGCTGTGACGGAAAGCGCAGCCACGGTGAAGGCCGTCAGCATGGCGCGCAATCCCATGCGGCGATGGGCGGGGCCGGCATCCTGGCGTTCGGGCGTCATGGTCATCTGGGCAGTCTCGGTCGAAAGCGATAGGAGCAGCGCGGGGGTCAGGTGGCGTGGGTGCCACTTGCCTGCACTCTCCACGTGTATCGGTCACAGGCAGCCGTGCTTGAGCGGATCGGCGACTTCAAGCGCGGAACTGGCCCGTGGCACACCCTGATCTCGACGGATCGGTCGACCGTCAGGCGGTTACGCTGACAGGATTCAAGCGAGCCCTGCACCATGAAACTTCTCGGAATTCCGCTGCGCACCCCCAACACCGGCGAACTCACTGCCGCCGCGGTCATGGGCACCGGCCTGTGGGTCGCCGCCGTGGGGATGCTTCGCGCCGCCGAGATCGAGATCGGCCCGTTCGATGCCGGTGCGCTGCTGCTGGTCGTGCTATGGGGATGTGTCTCTGCCCGGCTCGGCATCCGCATCGGCCACGGGCGTCGCCATTTGCTGGCGAACGTGCTGGCGAGCGCCGGGTTGCTGGTGCTGTACCACGTGGCGTGGACTCTGGCCGGCTGACCGACCCGACCCACGTAGGCCGGGGATTACGCGCAACCGCGCGGTCGTCCGATCGGTGCAGCGCGGCCTGATCGTTACTGTCTGCTTACCTTAACTTGGGGAGAGCGGCGATGAATTTGATCATTTGGTTGGTAGTGGGTGGCCTGATCGGCTGGGTCGCCAGCATGATGATGCGCACGGACGGGCAACAGGGCATCATTCTCAACGTGGTGGTGGGCATCGTCGGCGCGTTGCTCGGCGGCTGGCTGCTGTCGCCATTGCTGGGCGCCGGCACGATCAACAACAACGACTTCAGCCTGCCGAGCCTGGGTGTTTCGCTGCTCGGCGCCGTGATCCTGCTGGCGATCGTGAACTTGGTTCGACGCGGACGGCCGCGCTGACCCGAGCCTGATCGGGAGCGACAAGGTGACGCCTGCTTGCAAGGCGTCACCTTTTTTTGCGTCAACGCGCGAGCGCCTTGTTCCGTCGCTCGACCAGCCGCATGATCATCGGCGTGAAGATCAGCTGCATCGCGAGCTCCATCTTCCCGCCGGGCACCACGAGCGTGTTGGCGCGCGACATGAACGAGTCGTGGAGCATGCTCAGCAGGTAGGGGAAGTCGATGCCTTTCGGGTTCGCGTAGCGAATCACGACGAGGCTCTCGTCGGCGTTCGGGATCGTGCGCGCGATGAACGGGTCGGAGGTATCGACCACCGGA
>JACMKK010000047.1 GCA_014380115.1 Luteimonas sp.
ATGCAGACGGTGCGCGTCACCGGCATCCGCCACAGCATCGCGACATCGATCGAAACCAAGAACGAATCCACCTCCATCGTTGAGGCCATCTCGGCCGAAGATATCGGCAAGCTGCCCGATATCAGCATCGCCGATTCCATCTCGCGTCTGCCCGGCCTCGCGACGCAACGCGTGGACGGCCGCTCGCAGGTGATCAATATTCGCGGCATGTCCGAACAGTTCGCCGGCACGCTGCTCAACGGCCGCGAGCAGGTCAGCACCGGCGACAGCCGCGGCGTGGAGTTCGACCAGTACCCGGCCGAACTCGTCAATGCCGTTACCGTCTACAAAACGCCCGACGCTTCGCTGATCGGCCAGGGCCTGTCCGGTACCGTCGACCTGCAGACGATCCGCCCGCTCAGCCTGGGCGAGCGCCGCATCGTGTTCAGCGGACAGGGCGAGTACAACTCGCTCGGCGAGATCACCGACAACGGCGACCACACCGGCTATCGCGCCGCCTTCTCGTACGTGGACCAGTTCGCCGACGACACGATCGGCGTCGCGCTCGGCATCGCCCGGCTGGACTCGCCCTTCCAGGAAGAGCACTACAAGGAATGGTGGTGGGCGAGCGGCGACACGACCACCGGATGGGGCGCTCCCAACCCTCAAGCGGGCAAACCGAGCGGCGCGATTGCCCTGCAGGGTTCCGAAGGTTGGGTGAAATCGCGCAACCTCACCCGCGACGGCGTGATGGGCGTGCTCGAGTTCAAGCCCAACGACACCTGGCACAGCGTGCTCGACCTGTACTACTCCAAGTTCGAACAGGACGAGGTCATGCGCGGCACGATGTGGAGCAACGACCCCTGGTTCGCCAACGTCGACGCTCTTCTCGACGCGAATGGCAACCCGATCCCCAATGTTGACTACGCCAATGTCGGCTTGACCAACAGGAACGGCTACGACTTCGTCACCAGCGGCACGCTGATCGGAGTGCAGCCGATCGTGCGCAACGACAACAACACGCGCGAGGACAGGATGTACTCCGCGGGCTGGAACAACACCTTCGATTTCGACCCCTGGAGGTTCACCGTCGACCTGAACTATTCGCGCGCCGAACGCGAACAGTCCACGCTGGAAACCTACGCGGGCCTGCTCACACCACAGAACATCGACTTCCAGATCCCGCTCACCAACGAGTTCGGCCATTACACATTGCCAGACCTCTCCGACCCGAATGCCGTGTACCTGTGGGATCCGCAGAACTACGGGCACGACGGCCGCATGGAGAATTCCGAACAGACGGACATCATCAAGGCGGCCCGCTTCGACTTCAACCGCGAGGTCGAGTCGTCAGATTTCCTGCGAAGCTACGACGTCGGCGTGAACTTCAACCGGCGCAGCAAGGAAAAAATCGCGCAGGTGTATTTCGCCGACCTGCTCAACGGACGGGCACCGGTCCTCGTGGATCCATCGCTGCTGTCGTCTCCGACCTCGCTGGATTTCCTCGGCATGGGCCACGTGCTCACGTTCGATCCGCGCGCATTGCTGGGCCGTTATTACAACGTGAACCTCAGCGAGAGCAACGACGACCTGCTCAAGGACTACATCGTCGAGGAGGATGTCAAGACCTTCTACGCCAAGGCCAACCTGGACATCGACGTCAGCGAGCACGTGCGCCTGCGCGGCAACGTCGGCGTGCAATACATCCGCACTGACCAGTCTTCCACCGGCTTTAACGCCAACAACAACACCGTTGCCGGCTCACAGACTATCGGCGCGTCATACGGCGACATCCTGCCGAGCATGAACCTGGTCGCGGACTTCGGCGAAGGCTGGATGGTACGGCTGGGGTGGGCGGAGACATTGATGCGCGCGCCGATCAACTATCTGAGCGCGGCGAGTTCTGCCTCCGTAAGCACGACGTTCCGCACGTGGTCCGGCAACGGTGGCAACCCGAAGCTGGAGCCGTACCGCGCCAACGCTTTCGACCTGTCGTTCGAAAAGTACATCGGCGATGCCAGCTACGTCGCATTGGCGTTGTTCTACAAGGACCTGGAGAGCTACGTCTACCAGCAGGAATTCCTGAACTGGGATTTCACCGGCTACACCAATGATAGCGGCGTCGATCCAATTTCGAACATCGGCACCTTCTATACGTGGGCCAATGCGAACGGCGGCTACATGCGCGGCGTGGAGCTCAGCACCTCGCTCTCCGGGGAACTATTCCACGAGGCGTTGACCGGCTTCGGAGCGCAACTCAACGGCTCGTACACCGAATCGTCGATCGATCCAGATGGTCCGGGCGGTTCTTCCACGGACACGATCCCGGGCCTTTCCAAGATCGTAGCCAACGCCACCGTCTATTACGAGCGCAGTGGCTTCTCGGCGCGACTGAGCCAGCGCTATCGCGACCGGTATCGCGGCGAATACAGCTCCTTGTTCGGTCAGCGCCAGTATCGCTACACGCTGCCCGAGCGCCAGCTCGACCTCCAGCTCAGCTATGACTTCGGCGACAGCAGCAAATTACATGGACTGTCGCTGCTGTTCCAGGTCAACAACCTCAATGATTCGCCGTTCCGCACCGAAGTCAGCGAAGCCTCCGGTGGGACCGGCCTGCTGCTTCCAGAGGAATACACCGAGTACGGCCGCCAATACCTGTTGGGATTCCGTTACGAGCTGTAGTGCGACGCATCGCTGAACACTCTGCGCTGCGCTCATTCCAATACGCGAGCCCGGCGACGGGCTCGATGGGATGCGGCGCGACTGCAAGGGCGAGGTATCGATCGGCAAGGTCCTCGCCGGCTTCGCGCCCGGCAGCAAAACACGGTCAAAGTGCCGCTATCGTGCTTCGCCGGGCACGGCGCCGATCTCTCCGATGTGGATGTGCCTTTGAGCATCAGCGCGGATGCGCCGTTTGCCGCAGCCTTCACCAAGGTGCAGATCGTGGCCGGCGCCGGCAAGGATGCGGACGCGCTGACATGCGATGCCCTGCGTTGACGGCCACTGAGGCTTAAATGTCGAGACGGAAGTGACGATACCGCCGCTCTCCGATGGCAGCGGCTTCGGCCGCGATACTTGCGACATTGATGCAGTCTGCCGGTGGCCTTGGGCCCGCCCTACGCGCTATCCCCCGTCATTGCGCCGCGCGGTTGCGGGAACATCCGAACCATTGGGCTTACGCCGATCCTTGCCGCTGCGGCGATCGGCGCCCTGCAGGTCATGGCGGATTTCGTTTGGGTCGTTGCGCAGCCTGCGCGGGAAGAACGCGAACCGGCGCTCCGGGACCCCATAGGGCTGCCCGGTCCCTTGATCGATCTCGAACATGGCTTTGCCCTCGCCGCGGTGGATAAGCAGTACAACGCCGAAACGGTAGCGGACCGGCAACCGACGGGATCGATGCGGACCGGGACTATGTCGCCATCGCGCGCAGGGTGACGCCGACGATATACGCCAGCACCGTGCCGGTGGCATAGCCCAGGGCACCCAGCAGCGCGCCGACCGGCGCGAGCGAAGGATGGAAGACCGCAGCGACGACCGGTGCCGAAGCCGGTCCACCGATGTTGCTCTGCGAGCCCATCGCGAAATAGAAGAACGGCACGCGCAGCAGTTTGCCGAAGATCCACAGCAGCACGATGTGCACGCTGATCCAGAGGATGCCGAGCGCGAACACCCACGGCCTGTCCAGCAAAGCCATGATGTCCATCTGCATGCCGATGCAGGCGATCAGGAAATACAGCAGCAGCGTGCCGATTTTCGATGCGCCGGCGCCGTCGAGCGTGCGCACACGGGTGAAACTCAGTGCCAGGCCGACCAGCGTCGACAGCACCACCACCCATACGAATGGTTCGTGCAGGCTCACCTGACGCGCCCAGGAGACATGAGCCTGGAACCAGGCAGCCGCCGGCGTCGCGATCGCATGCGACAGACCGACCACGCCGAAGGCGATGCCGACGATCAGCATCAGGTCGGTCAGGCTGGCGATGCGCGCGTGTTCGGCCTGGTAGTCGTCGAGCCGCTGCTTCAAGTTCTCCAGCGGCTGTGTATCGACGCCGCTGCGCGCGTCGATCGCCTGCGCGCGACCGGCCAGGAAGATCAGGATCGCCATCCACACGTAGCCCACACCGACGTCGACCACCACGAACTGGCCGAACGTGGTTTCGTCCACGTCGAAGACTTCCTTCATTGCCACCATGTTGGCGCCGCCGCCGATCCAGCTGCCGGCCAGCGCCGCCATGCCGCCCCAGGTATCTCCGGCCACCGTCTCCGGATGCAGCACGCCCATCACCTGGAAGGCGACGATGGCGCCGATCATCACGCTGATCGACGCTGCGGCGTACATCAGCAGCAGCTTCGGGCCGAGGCGCAGCACGCCCTTGAGATCGATGGTCAACGTCAACAGGAACAGCGCCGCCGGCAGCAGCACGCGGCTGGCGACCGGGTTGTAGAGCTTGCTGTTGGCACCGTCGATCAGGCCGATGCTGTTGTAGATGCCGGGAATGAAGTAGCACAGCAGCAGCGCCGGCACGACCGCATAGAACTTCTTCAGCCAGGGCGTCGGACCGCTCGCGGTCCAGAAGATCGCGGCGAGCGTCGCCGCGATCAGGCCGAACAGGACGATGTCGTTGGTGATCAGCGCGGTGCTGGCAGTCTCTGGCATCTCATTCCCTGGTGCGCGCAAGTGCGACGCGCCGTCCGTAGGCGGCGCGCGAGATCGATGCCTAGCGGCCGATGTGTTGCTTCAGCCAGCCATTGACCGTGTCGTGCCACAGCACGCTGTTCTGCGGCTTCAGCACCCAGTGGTTCTCGTCGGGGAAGTACAGGAACTTCGACTCGATGCCCTGACGCTGCAGCGCGGTGAACGCGGCGATGCCCTGCTCCACCGGGATGCGGAAATCCTGCTGGCCGTGGATCACCAGCATCGGCACGCGCCAATCCTTGACGTGGTTGACCGGGTTGTACTTCTCATAGCCTTTCGGGTTGGCGTACGGCGTGCCGCCGTTCTCCCACTCGGTGAACCACAGCTCCTCGGTGGCATAGCCCATCATGCGCTGGTCGAACACGCCGTCGTGGCTGACCAGGCATTTCCACGCTGTGTTCCAGTTGCCGGCCATCCAGTTGACCATGTAGCCGCCATAGCTCGCGCCGAGCGCGCAGGCCTTGTCGCCGTCGAGGAAGTCATACTGCTTCAGTGCCGCGGCCCAGCCTTTTTGCAAATCCTCGAGCGGACGATCGCCCCAGTGCTGCGAGATCGCATCGGTGAACGCCTGGCCATAGCCGGTGGAACCGTGGAAGTCGATCATCACCACCGCATAGCCCTGCCCTGCATACGTCTGCGGATTCCAGCGATAGCTCCAGCCATTGCCGAAGCTGCCCTGCGGGCCGCCGTGGATCAGGAAGGCCACCGGATATTTCTGTCCGGCGACGTAATTCCACGGCTTGACCACGTAGCCATGGACGGTGTCGTTGCTCCAGCCCTTGAAAGTGAACTGCTCGTACTTAGCGAACGTCACGTCCTTCAGCATCTCGCCGGCGCTCGGCGTGATCGCGCGTACCGGTGCACCGTCGATGCCGCCGGTGAACAGCTGGTCGCCTGAAGCCATCGTGTTGCGCGCGAAGGCAAGCGTCGGTCCTGCGATTTCGAAGGCCGACACCGAACCGTCGCCGACCAGCTTGGTCACCCCGCCCGAGGCGATGTCGACCGCGAACAACGGATGCTCGCCTAGATCCTGCGCGGTCGTGTAGATCGTCTTGCCGTCGGCCGACAGCGTGGTGTTGTCGGCGGAGCGATCCCAACCCGGCGCGATCTCGCGCACGCTGCCGGTGGCGAGATCCATCGCCATCAACGCGTTGCGATCGGCCTCGAAGCCGGGGCGTTTCATCGCGCGGTAGTAGAGGATGCGGCCGTCCGCACTGAAGGCCGGGCCGGTATCCCAGGCCGGATTGCCCGCGGTCAGGTTCTTCGCCACACCGCTGCCGTCGGTGCTGAGCTGGTAGAGATCGAAGTTGGTCGACCACGGCTCGCCGGCATCGGCCCTGCGCGCACTGACTACGAGGCTGGCGCCGTCGGGTGCCCAGGCGAACTCGCTGGTGTCGCCGAATGGCCTGGACGGCACGTCGCCGACGACGTCGCCGCCGATCGCCGTAGCCGCCGTCAGCGCCTTCGCCTTGCCGACCGGCAGCTCCGCCACGAACAGGCGGTTGAGCTTGCCCTCGTTCCATGCATCCCAGTGGCGGATGAACATGCGGTCGAAGACCACGCCGCTGCTTTTCTTCGCGGCTTTGTCATCGCTGCGCTTCTTGCTGCACGCGAAGTCGGCCTTGCAGTCCGCGAAGGTCTCCACGCCGAGCGCCACCCGCTTGCCATCGGGCGACAGCCTGTAGCTGCCGACATCGAGTGCGACTGCGGTCAGTTGTCGTGGGGCGCCGCCGGCGACCGGCATCGCGTAGAGCTGCTGCGCGCCCGATTTCGCGCTCAGGAAATACACCGTCTTGCCATCAGGCGAAAACGATGGCGAATTGACGTTCCAGCCTTCCGTCGTCAAGCGCACAGGCGGCGCGGCATCGCGCGCGAACAGGTCCTCGATGTACAGCGCCGTCGTGCCCTTGTTGGCATCGAAGTCGACGGTGCGCTTGGCGAACACCAGCTTGCGGCCGTCCGGCGACAGCGCCGGCGAGGACACGCGATCCATCTTCGCCATGTCGCGCGCCTCGAAGCCGCGGGCGGCCAGGGCGAGCGTCGGCATCGACAGCATCAATGCGATGGGCAGTGCGGCATGACGGAAATTCATGGTGACTCCGAAGTAGCGGCGATCAGGTAAACCGAAATTACTTACCCCTCTCCCCGCTTGCGGGGAGAGGGTGCCCGAAGGGCGGGTGAGGGGCAGCCGGAGCCGGTGATAGGCCATCGCGGTTGAGTTGTCGAGTGCGGGATTCGTAAACACCGCACTCAACTCACATTCCGGGAGGGCTCAAGGTGGCGGTCAGAGCGGACCCGGCTCTACATCGCCCAGCACGCGACCGGACTTGGCGCCGCTGCGATACAGCAGCCAGCCGACGATCACCAACACGCCCAGGCCGACGATCTCGCCGAAATGCAAGGCCTCCGGCAGCCTCAGCACGTCGGCGCGTCCGGACACCACGATCGGAACCGCGATCGCGATCCCCATCAGCGCCTCGCCGGTGATCAGGCCGGCCGAGAACAGCGTGCCGGGGCGATGGATCCGGTCCTTCTCATCCTCGCTGTCGCCGAGCTTGTGCTTGCGCTCGACCAGGTGCGACAACAAGCCACCGAGGAAGATCGGCACCATCAGTTCCAGCGGCAGGTAGATGCCGATCGCAGCAGCGAGCACGGGCACGCGGAACTTCGAGCCGCGCGATTTCAGCCATTCGTCGAGCGCGATCGTCACCGCGCCGATGCCGGCACCGATTGCGATCATCGTCCATGGCAGGTGACCGCCGAACATGCCCTTGGCAACCGACGCCATCAGCGTCGCCTGCGGTGCGGCCAATGAATTCGGATGCTCCGCCGTGGGTGCGCCGATGCCGTAAGCCGCAGCGAGCAAGTTGAGCACCGGCGCCATCACCAACGCGCAGGAAAACGCGCCAATGCCGAGCATCAACTGCTGCTTCCACGGCGTCGCGCCCACCAGGTAACCGGCCTTGAGGTCTTGCAGGTTGTCGCCGCCGACCGCGGCCGCGCAGCAGACCACGGCGCCGATCATGATCGCGGCAACCGCGCCGATCGGAGAATCGCGACCGAGCAGCAGCACCAGCACGACCGAGGCGAACAGGATCGTCGCGATGGTGATGCCGGATACCGGATTGTTGGACGAGCCGACCAACCCGGCGAGATACGCCGACACCGACACGAACAGAAAGCCGGCGACGATCATGATGATCGTCATCGGGATGCTGACCAGCCACTGTCCGACGATCGCCTGATACAGCAGCGCCAGCGGGATCACGAACAGCACCAGCGCGACCAGCAT
>JACMKK010000374.1 GCA_014380115.1 Luteimonas sp.
GTCCGCGCCTGGGCCGCGCGCGGCAAGCTCGATCCGGCGCACATCGATTCGCTGCGTCGCACCTCGCCGCTCGGTTCGTTGCTGGCGGCCGCGCTCGACGTCCGCACCCGTCCGCGCGACCAGGTCCGCGAGCGCATCGAGGACATCGGACGGCACCTGGTGCACCGCATGGAACGCTTCCTCAACACGCTCGGCACAATCGCGGCTGCCGGACCCTTGCTCGGCCTGCTCGGGACCGTGGTCGGCATGATCCAGATGTTCCTCGGCATCCTCGACCATGGCGTCGGCGACGTGAACCAGCTCGCCGGCGGCATCGGCAAGGCGCTGGTGTGCACGGCCACGGGCATGATCGTGGCGGTGCCGGCGCTGATGTTCCATCGCTATTTCCGTGGTCGCATCGCCGAATACATCGTGGCGATGGAGCACGAGGCGATCCAGCTGCTCGACACGCTAGACACACAGGGTCACAGCTTGCGCGCCGCCTCGGCGCGGGTGGCGCCCGGCGCCCATGGCATCACGCCGCCGGTGAGCGCGAGCTAGCCGCATGCGCATCCGCGACCATCGCGCCGACGACGAGCCGGAGATCAACCTGATCCCGCTGATCGACGTCGTCCTGTGCCTGATCATCTTCTTCGTGATCACCACGACGTTCGAATCGCGCTCGGTATTAAAGCTGGAGTTGCCGCAGGCGAACGGCGAGCCGAGCGTGGATCCGTCGAAGGCGCTGACGCTGCTCGTCAACGCCGACGGCCGCTACTTCGTCGGTGACCGCGAGTCGCTGCGCACCGACGTGGAATCGCTCAAGCGCACGATCGTCGACGTCGCCGGCGACGACCGCGAACGCGCCGTGCTGCTGCGCGCCGACGCTCGCACGCCGCACCAGGCCGTGGTCACCGCGCTCGACGCGCTGGGCCAGCTCGGCTTCCACAAGGTCTCGATCGCGACCGCGCCCGAGCAGCGCGCCTCCGGACGCCTGCGTTGAGACGCTCGTCATCGTGAAAGGCGATCCCAAACGCGCGGCGTGGCCGATCTACAGGCGATTGCTCACGTTCGCCAAGCGATACCAGCCGCTGCTGTGGCTGGCGCTGCTGGGCATGCTGATCGAAGCCGCCGCCGGTGGCGCTTTCACCAAGCTGATGGAGCCGATCGTCAACCAGACGTTCGTGGTCAAGAACGCCACTGGCAGCGTGCTGTTGCCGATGGCGATCGTCGGCCTGTTCGTGCTGCGCGGCATCGCCGGCTACGTCACCGACGTCAACATGGCGCGCGCCGGGCGCGGCATCGCCCGGGATCTGCGTGTGCGGGTGCTGGGCAAGTACCTGCGCCTGCCGGGATTGCGTTTCGATACCGAGCCGGTACCGTCGATGCTGCAGCGGCTGGGTTCGGACAGCGACCAGGTCGCACAGGCCGCGATCGATGCGGTCAAGGTGATGTTGCAGCAGTCGTTCCAGATCATCGCCTCGCTGGTGGTGATGCTGTGGACCAGCTGGCAGGTGACGGTGGCGATCCTGGTGCTGGCTCCGCCGTTGGCCTGGGTGATGGACAACGTCGGGCGCCGCTACCGCCGGGTCAGCCACAAGATCCAGGAAAGCGGCGCGCAACTGATGCAGGCCGCGGACCAGACGCTGAACAATCACCAGGAAGTGAAGGTCTACGGCGCGCAAAAGGTCGAACACGAGCGCTACGGCGCGCTTGCCGA
>JACMKK010000375.1 GCA_014380115.1 Luteimonas sp.
CGCCGCGCTGGCCGAGGCGCGCCGCCTGCGTCCGGATGCGTTCTCGCGCGTCGGATACGTCGGTGGAAGCCAGGGCGGCTGGATCGCGCCGCTGGCGGCATCGCGCAGCCGCGTCGACTATGCCGTCGCGCTTTACGGCCTCGCCGATGGCGCGCTGGCCGAAGACCGTGGACAGGTGATGGATGACCTGCGTGCCAAGGGGCACGGTCCCGACGTGCTGGCCAAGGCGCGCGAAGTCACCGATGCCACGGGCGGGTTGATGGCGTCGGGCTTTACCAAAGGCTTCGATGAACTCGATCGGGTCAAGGCGAAGTACGGCGATGAGCCGTGGTTTTCCGATATGGAAGGCGAATTCACCGGCGCGATCCTGCGCGCGCCGACCTGGGCGCCGCAATGGATCGTGCGCGCCATCGCCAAACGCAAGGACCTCGGCACCAGCTGGGACTACGAGCCGATGCCGGTGCTGGAAAAACTGCAGGCGCCGCAGTTGTGGGTCCTCGCGGAGGACGATACCGAGGCACCAAACGCCGAAACGCGGCGGCGCCTGCGGACGTTGCAGGAGAAGGGACGCCCGATCGACGTGGTCGTGTTCCCGCACACCAACCACGGCATCCTCGAATACGCAGGAAAGCCCGCCGATCGCATCAGCCTGCGGCACCCGGAAGGGTATCTGCGGCTGATCGCGGACTGGATCACGCGGGGACGGCTGCAGGGTCCGTATGGCTCCGGCAAGCTACAACCGGCCATCGCAGCACCTGCAACGGCGCAGACAGCGGAGCCTGCTTCGGGCTAGTGCTGATTCAACTGTTTGCGCCGATATGCTGAGGCAACGCAGCGTCAATGCGATGCAGGACGTTGAATGTGGGGCGAAGAAGTTTCACGCGCAAGAAAGTTTCACGCAAGAAGAAGGCCCAGTCTTTCAAGTTTTCACTTGATCGGCTGAGCCTTCCATTGCCGAAGCGATTGCGTCCGGCTTGCGCCTTTCGCTTTTTCTTCGACGATTACGACCTTAATCGTTGTCACGTTATTGCCATGTAAAAGTCCGCGACCGTTCGTCGGCTCAGGCCCAAGGCCACCAGTCGCGTCGCGATTGCGCATAACGATCGGCAGCGCGCTCGAAGCGATTGCGCACGCTGATGCCGCCGCACAAAAAATACAGTGGCAGGAACAACGGGCCGAGCACCATGTACTGGTAGACGTGCGCGCGCTCGTGATCGGCGATCATGATCGACGGCTCGTCGCCGTGTCCGGCACGATGCGCATACGTGACGCATTGCGCATCGAGCGTGTCGCCGGTATGCAGGATGGTATTGCCGAGCGTGAGCGCCCCGCCCGGTCCCCACGGCCAATGATGGAACACGATGGCGAGGTCGCGACGGCTGAGGTGAGCATGCGCACCGAAGGCGATGCCGATCGTGCCGGCGAACAGACCAAGCACGGTGTTCGGCAGCGTCCATAGCATGCCGAGTGCGTGCAAAGCCGCGCGCAACACGCCGGACAACGTGGCCGGCGGCGCAGTACTGTTCAGGCCACGTCCTCTTCCGGGATCAGCAGCCACAGGATCAGGTAGACGAGGATGCCCGGGAATGCCGCCGACAGCACCGAAAAGATCACAAACACGATGCGTAGCCCCGTCGGGTTCCAGCCATAACGGCGGGCGATGCCGGCCATGACGCCGGCCAGCACGCGGTCGTCGCGCGGGCGGAAAAGCGTTCTGGTTGCAGCCACGGAGCACCTCGTCGCATCGTGTCCCGCGTGCAGTCTAGCGTGGCGGCGAGTCCGGTTGCGCACGCTGGCGGGTCAGCAGCGCGCGGAACCAGATGCCTGACTCGGTGACCGGCTTGTCCGGGCAGCGCACTCGATAGTTCTCGCCGCTGACGCTGCTCTCGCTGGCGCCGCGTTCGATGAACTGTTCAGCGCTGTCGGCCAGGCCACGCTTGCGTAGCCATGCGTATTTGTTGCGCAGGTGCGCTTCGGCTTCGGCGGCGCCGTACCAGGTCCCGTTGCGCTCGAACTCGCAGCTTGAGCTGGCGAGGCCTGCGATCAGACCATCGATCTCGCGTTCCGCCTGCGTCGGCGGCGCGGCCATCGCGGCGCCGCAGACAAGCAACATCACCAGCAGGCTTCGGAAGACACGCATCAGGTCACCTCGAACGTTGCGCCAGCCACTCGTGGATCGCCGACGGCACTTCCTTCTGCGCGCGCCCGGAGACGTAGATGCCGATGTGGCCGCCGCGGAACGACAGTTCCGAGTAATCGTCGCTGCCGATCAGGCCTTTCAGGGCCCTCGACGAGGCCGGCGGCACCAGATGGTCCTGCTCGGCGAAGATGTTGAGCACCGGCATCTCGACCAGCCCCAGGTGCACGTCGCGCTCGCCGATCGTGATGCCGCCGTTGACGAAGCCATTGCCCTGGTAGAACTGCTTGATGAACTGCCGGAACGCCTCGCCGGCCTGGTCGGGCGAATCGAAGATCCACTTCTCCATGCGCAGGAAGTCCTCGATGGCGGCCTTGTCGTCGAGGATGTCCACCAGCCCGACGTACTTCTGCAGGTTCAGGCGGAAAGGCTTCAGCATCAGGTAGCAGTAGTTCATCAGGTCGGCCGGCACGTTGCCGAGCGTGTCGACGAACAGGTCGACATCGATGTCCTGCGTCCAGTTCGACAGCATGTTGTCGTCGGTATGGAAATCCACCGGCGTGACCATCGTGATCAGGTTGCGGATCTTGTCCGGGTGCAGCGCGCAGTAACACAACGAGAACGCGCCACCCTGGCAGATGCCGAGCAGGTTGATGGCATCGAGGTCGTGCGTGCGGCGCAGGTGGTCGATGGCGCCGCCGAGGAAGCGTTCGATGTAGTCTTCGAGCGTCAGGAAACGATCCGAGCGGTCCGGATAACCCCAATCGATGATGTAGACGTCCTCGCCCTTGGCGAGCAGGTTGCGAACGATCGACTTGTCGTCCTGCAGGTCGACCATGTACGGACGGTTGACCAGCGCATAGCTGATCAGCAGCGGGATGGGCGCAGTCGGTGCCTTGTCGCCGATGAAGCGATACAGCACGACCTTGCCGTCGCGCCAGACTTCCTGGCGCTTGGTCGCGCCGTAGTCGACGTCGTCGACCTCGCGCAGCGTGTTGAGACCTGCGCCGAGCTTCTGCTGCAGGGTGATGGCTTCCTGCGCGAGCTTGTCGGCGGTGATGTCGAGCGGTCCGTTCATCAGCGCTTCCTCGTCCTGTTAGCCACCGGTTTGGGCGCCGCGGGCGGTACCGGCTTCGCAGGCGCGACCTTGGGCGCCGACGCCTTGGGCTTGGTCGAAG
>JACMKK010000376.1 GCA_014380115.1 Luteimonas sp.
CGCCGCACGCACCGGCGCGATGCGCTGCAGCGTGTTGCTCGCGAGCGCGAGATGCAAGGCTTCGTCGAGCACCTCGTCGACGCCCGGATCGCCGCGCCTGGCGTGCACGCGTCCGAGTGCGACGAGCGCCATCACCCGGCTGGTGGTGCGATGCGTCGCCTGCTGCACGATGTCGGACGCATGTTCGGCCGCGTCGTCCCACAAGCCCAGGTACAACTCGCACAGCGCCAGCCAGGCCATGGCGTAGTTGCGGTAGAAATCGATCTCGTGCTTGTGCGCGAAGGCGATCGCTTCGAGCAGGGAGTGCCGCGCCTGGCGCAACTGGAAGACCTCGCCGGATCCGGAGCCGAGGTTGCTGTACGTGTTGGCCGCGATGTAGTGCGATCCGTCGGCCAGCGCGAGCTCCAGTGCGCGCTGCAGGTGGGCGCAACCGGCGTCGTAGTCGAGGAACAGCGTCGCGCTGCCGAGCGTGCCGATGCCCGCCGCAAGGATCTCGCGGTTGTCGAAGCGCTCCGCCAGCGCGATCGCCTTGTTGCTCCAGTCGATCGAGCTTTCGCAATCGCGATTGAGCATGCGCAGCTGCGCTTCGACGCGGTAGGCGCCGGCGAGTTGCACGCTCGGCGGCAGCCTCTCGAGCAGTTCGATCGCCCTGAGGCTGGCGGCATCGGCGTCGGCGTTGTGCAGGGCCAGCACGTGCACGAGCGCGAGCTGGCTCAGGTTCTCCGCCTCGGCCAGCGGGTTGTTGCCGCGGCGGTGCAGTTCGCCGAGTTGCAGGCGTGCGGCGATCGCTTCGTCGAGCTGGTCGATGAGCTGGCATTCGCGCGCGTAGGCGTCGAGCCAGGTCGCGCGCCTGCTGTCGGCGACGATGCTGTCGGCGACGATGCTGTCGTCGACGACGGCTGCGGCATCGAGCGCGTCGAGCGCGGTGCGGTAATGGGCGACCGCTTCGCGATGCGCAGCACGCCGTTGCGCCTGGCGGGCCGCTTCGGGGGCCAGACGCAGCACGGCGTCCATGTCGCCGGCGTGGGTAGCGTGGTGCACTAGGCGGGCCAGCGACGCGGATGCCGTGTCATCGCCGTCGAGCGCACGGAAGATCATGCCGTGCAGCGACTGCGCGACCGGCACCGACAACGACGACTCCACCGCGACGCGCGCGAGCTCGTGACGGAAGCCCAATGCAGCAGCCGAGGCGGTCAGCAGTCCGGAATTCAGGCACTCCTCGATCGCCTCGACGCTGGGCGCCAGCAGTCGGTCGATGAGCCAGCGTTCGATCTTCGCGGGCACGACGCAGGCCAGCCTGACAACGGCCTGTGCAGGCGGCGTCAGCCGCGCGTACCGCGCCAGCACCAGGTCCTGCACGCCGCGCGGCACGCCGTCGGCGCCGTGCCTGAGCAGCTCGGTCACGAAGAACGGATTGCCCTGCGTCGCCGCGTGGATGCCAGCCGGCGAACGCAGTGCCCGGCGCGCGAGCATCTCGACTGCCGCCGGCGACAGCCTGGGCAGCTCGAGCCGGCTCAACAGGCTGCCCGGCAACTCGCCCATCAGGCGTCGCAGCGGATGCGTCGGCGTGACCTCGTCATCGCGATAGGAGACGACCAGCAGGCAGGGTGCGCGATCGATGCGGCGGCCTAGGAACTTGAGCAGGTCCAGCGTCGCGTCGTCGGCCCAATGCGCGTCCTCGACCACGAGCAAGGTGGGGCGGCGCGCGTGCTGCAGTTCGTCGAGCACCGCTTCGAACAACGCCGGCCGGTCGCCATCGGTGCCCAGCAGCGGACGAAACCCGACTTCCGATGCACGCGCGATGTCATGCAGCGGCGCGAGCGGGTGCGGCGTCTGCAGTGCGTCGCAGGCACCCCACCACAGGTCCGCTTCGCCGCGCAGCGCCGCCAGCGTGGCGAGCAGGCTGGTCTTGCCGATGCCGGCCTCGCCGCCGATGAGGAAAGTGTGGCCGGTGCCACCGGCGACGCCGCGCAGGGAATGGTCGAGTCGTCGCAAGACGTCCTCGCGTTCAACGAGTTCCATCGGTCGCTGCTGAATCGGCTCCATGGTCAGTCGGACGGGAATGTCCCTGTCCTCGAAAACGTAAGCTTCATCCTGTTTTTACCGCGGAAACAGCTGAAAAACGGCCACGCCGATCCTGTGAGTACGGGCCTGCACTCGCGAGTGCGAGCTGCTGGCAAGCCCAGCCTGCACGGCGCGCCGGGAAAGCGATGCGCATCCAGGCTATGGATGGTGTACGCACTACGGATCGATTCGAATCGCAGTCCCCGTCGGGACCAGCCGCCAGACCTCTTCGATCTCGGTGTTCGTCAACGCAATGCAGCCATCGGTCCAGTCGAATGGATACAGCGCGCTGTTGCCACCGTGGATCATGATGTCGCCACCGGGGTCGACGCCACGCGCATGCGCCTGTCTGCGATCGTCGGCGTTCGGATAGGACACGCGCAACGACAGATGGAAGCGGCTGTACGGATTGCGGCCGCTGATGCGGTACTCGCCCTCGGGCGTCCTTTCGTCACCTTGTTGGCGCTTGCGGCCGACGGGTGCATCGCCGAGTAGAACCCGATACGTCCGCAGGACCTTGCCCTCGCGCAACAGCTGCATGCGGCGCTCTGACTTGTCGACGAGGATGCGATCCGCCCGCTGCGTCAGCGGCGCCATCGTGGGTGGCTGTGCGGCGACGGCGAGCGGGACCATCAGCAGTCCGCATACGGCAGCCATGCCGTGCAACAGACCGACAGCTGCAACGAGCATGGCGCTCCCCAAGTCGCGTGCCTCCGACAACGTCCGTCCCCTTCGATGATCCCTTCCACCGCCGCGCGAAAGGGCAACGCTACCGCCGCGGCGGAAAATCGAATTCCGCAACTACCGGAAAATGATCGGAAGGATAGCGGCCGCCCTGGTGGCTGGTGATCGTATGCACCGAGAGGGGTCGCATGCCGCGGTAAAGGATCCAGTCGATGCGGTGATCGGGCTTGCCGGTGAAATCGTGGAAGGTGGCTTGCGGACCGGTACGCAGCGGTGCGCTGTCCCAGGCGTCCGTCAGCGCCGCCGCCAGCAGGGCATGCGTGTGGCTGTCGGGTGCGGTGTTGAAATCGCCGGTCACGATCACCGGTGTGCCGGCCGGCAATAGGGCGAGGCGCGATGCGATCAACCGTGCACCGCGCTCGCGCGCATCGTCGTCCTCGTCGCGATAGGGCAGGTGGGTGTTGAACAGGTAGAAGCGTCGCCGGTCGCTGCTGCGTTCGAACAAGGCCCAGGTCACCATGCGCGGATACGGATGGCCCCAGCTGATGCTGCCGGGAACCTCGGGCGTGTCGGACAGCCAGAAGTCGCCGGACTCGACCACGCGCAGGCGGTCCTTGCGGTAGAACACGCCCATGTGCTCGTCGTCATGCCCGCCGCGACGATCGCGCCCGAACCAGGCGTACTGCGGCAGGCGGCGGACGATGTCGTCGCCCTGTGGACGATGCAACTCCTGGGTGCCGATGATATCGGGATGCTGCTCGCGCAGCGTGCGCGCGATCAGCGCCTTGCGTTGCTCCCAGCGGTTGGCGCCGTCGGCCGCGATCGGCAGGCGGATGTTGAAGCTCATGACGCGCAGATTCTGCGCATGCGACGGCAAGCCGGCGAATGCCAGCAGCACGATGGCGAGGGCTGCGATCCTGCGAAGCAGACGGTTCATGCGGGTGCGCCGTGCAAGGTTCAGGTGCAGGCAGCATAGCGCCGGAAGATTTCCGCCGCCCTCGTAGTCGAAACCCGCGCAGCGAAGTGCTTTTCAACAGCGCAGCTGGTCATTCCGCCGCATGTCCGTCCGTCACGGCTGGTTCGGAACACTCGGCGGAAACGCCGCAGGCGATTCCGCCCTACCTGCGCCTGCGACGATTGGTCACATCACGTGTGCCATGTACAGCAACTCCGGCTGCGCCAGCCGTTCGAACTCGGTATACGGCATCCGTACCACGTCGGTATGCGAACCGGCATTGAACGCGATCTCCGCCTCTCCGGTCAGGCGCGCATCGACATACACCGGCATGCCGTAGAGATTGCCGAACGGCGGCATCGCGCCCAGCTCGCAATCGGCGAACGCGTCCTTGAACTCACTCTCCTGCGCGAGTTCGACCTCGCGCCCGCCGAGCGCGCGCGACAGGCGCGTGAGGTCGGCGCGGTATGCGGCCGGCATCACCATCATCGCCAGGGTGCCGTCGATCTTGAGCATCACAGTCTTGGCGAAGTCGCGGTTGCCGATGTGCGCGGCATCGGCGGTCTGCTGTGCAGTGATGGTGCGATGGTGGGTGAGCGTCGTGTACGGCGCGTGGCGCTCGTCGAGGAAGTGGTGCAGGCGTGGGGAGAGCATGATCGCCTCCGTAGCAGCGCCGGCTGCCATCCCGTGCAGCGGTGCCGTCTGGTGGGCTGGATGCGCGCATCCAGCGTCGCATCGCCGCGGCGTGTACGCGCTCGAGGCGCGAACCCGCACGCGCAGCATACGCCACGGCCGTGAAGACGCAGCGGTGAACAGACCTTGCCCATGTGCACGAAGCAACCGACGTGATCGCCGTCGCGATTCGGGTCGGCGCCGAACATCGCGCGCGGAAGACGAACCCGGATTTCTTCATTCCGCTTCCGTCAATACAATGATCGTGACAATGATCGTTAAGCAGGAAGATTCACTCGGTACGCGCTGGCATGTTGATCCGGCGCACGCCGCCATGACGGAGGATCACGTGAACGGCCACGCTGACGTCCCGCCCGCAATCGTCGCCAGACTCGCATCCATCTGCCTGGGGCTGCCGGAGGCCTGCGAGGAGCGGGCGTGGGCGGGGACACGCTGGAGCATTCGCAAGAAGAACTTCGCGCATGTCCTGATGATCGACTCGGGCTGGCCGCCGGCCTACGCGCAGGCCGCCGAATCGAACGGACCGGCCATCGTGCTGACGTTCCGGTTCCCGGTCAGGAAGCTCGATGCACCGAGGTTCGCACGGTCTCCGTTTTTCCGGCCCGTGTGGTTCCCCGATATCGTCGGCATGGTGATCGACGATCGGGTCGACTGGGACGAGGTCGCGGACCTGCTGACCGAGAGCTACAGCCTCCTGGCGCCGAAGAAGCTGGTCGCGTTGGTCGATCGGCCGGGCGACTGACAAAGGAATCCATCGAGGCCGTCCAGCGTCGTGGCACACGTGAATTCACGCACCGCTGCCTTGCTTCACGATCACCAGGTGAACGAGCCTTGCCGCGGCAGTCGCGGACAAAGCGGCACGTCGTCCGGCTTCGGGCGCGCTGCCTCGACGTTCTTCACGATGCTGTTGTTGCCCTTGGGCCTGCCCGCCGGAACCCGCGTGCGCACCTTCTCGATCATCGTCCGCCTTTTGCCGCCACCAGCGTCGACGTTGCCCCAGCCGGCGCCTTCGGTCGGCGACTTCCCGGAAAGCGCTACGCCGTGCCTGCTCCAGGGTCATGCGAATGCTGCGCCCGGCGCCCGGCTGGCGTCCCGCGGATTCGCGCCCTGCGCGTCCGACCAGTGGGCTCATGGCGATCGCCACGAGCACCAGCACCGCAAATCCCACTTCACCCGGCTTCATCGCATGGGACCTCCTCAGTTCCCGCTTCTGATTCAACGGGCGACGCCCGTAGAAAAGGACATTGGCAGGCACCGGAGCGCCGGAAACCGCACGGCGGGCCGCGCTGGTCCGGCCGTCATCGTGATGCCGTGGGATTCAGGATTCGCGATTCGCCTGCCACGGTCGCTGCGGCCGGGAGCCATGACGCTAGTCCTCGCCTGGTCGCGTTCGCTGCAATCTGGCTTGATAAAGGTCGTGCGTGTCGTCGTCGCTGAGGGCGTTGGCGCGCGCAAGCGAGCGGTTGCCGCGGCGGTTATCGCCCATCGCGAAATAAGTGCGGGCCAGGCCGAAATGGAACAGGCCCTCGTGGCCATGCAGTCGGATCGCGCGCCGGTAATGACCCGCGGCGCGCGCATAGTCGCCGCGGCCCTCGTAGTCCATCGCCAGCAGGAACTGGTGGAAGGGATCGGCGAGCTGCGCTTTCTCCAGTCGTCGCTGGAACTCGGCGACCCGCTTCTGGTCGCCGAGGCGCTGGTACAGGACGACGATGTTGAACAGGGCTGCGCTGTGCACCGGATCCAGCGCGAGCGTGGCGGCATAGGCCCGCTCGGCCGCGGCCAGGGCGTCGTTGCGCAGGTTGAGGACACCGAAGTTGTTCCAGCTGCTCGGAAAGGCAGGATCGAATTCCATCGCCAGCCGCAGGTGCCTGCCGGCGGCGTCCCGCTCACCAGCGGCCATCAGCTCGGCGCCGCGGTTGTTGTAGAAGTGCGCCAGTGCGCGCCGGTCGGAGATGATCTTCGGGCGATGGCGCGCGATCACGGTGGTGCGGCTCACGTCCACCGTGCGCACGTGCCCGCCGATGCGCACGCCGACGTTGACGTGGCTGGAGGCATAGACGTTGCCGCCCTGCTTGTACCAGACCAGCGCCTGGCCGATTTCCTGGAGGTCTGCGCGCAGGCCGGCTTCGCGCGCAAGGGCCACGAACAGCAGTGAGAACGACAGGCAGTTGACCTTGCCGCTGCGATAGGTCTGCGTGGCCGTCTGCGTGGTTTCGGCCCCGTAAGTCAGTGCGAGGCCGTGCTCGCCGAACACGAAATCGACCAGCAGATCGAGGCGCTGCTGTTCCGTGCGGCCCTTGCCGATGACCCGTTCGTGGAGTTCTGCGCGCAGTTCCGGCGGCACAGCCATGACGTCTTCCGGCGCCGGCAGTTCGGTGCCGGGCGTCGACACGGCCAGCATGACCACGATCGCCCAGTGCATCATGGGAAACCTCCGCACCCGCCGGGCGAGGAATGTTGCCTGCAGGCAGTTTATGCCTTTTCCGGTACCGCGGCGGGCGCCGCAGGTGCGACAGAAAAGCGGTGTCGGGAGCGCGTCAAGAAGCGCGTCGCACGACAGTGTTCCATCCAGCCTTGAAGGAAAGCTCACCATGAATCCATGGAATCTCGCCGGTGCCCTGCTGGCCGTCGTCACCGGCGCGCTACTGCCCCTGCAGGCACTGATCAATGCCCACTTGGGGCAACGCACGAGCGGAGCCCTGTTCGCGTCGTTCGCCTCGTTCCTGATCGGCACACTCGCGCTCGGCGTCGCCCTGTTGGTGACGCGCACGCCGCTGCCTGCGCTGCAGCAGACCGCGGGCGTACCGTCGTGGGCCTGGCTCGGCGGCGTGATCGGCGCGCTGTTCGTGGTCAGCGCGACCGTGCTGGTACCACGCCTGGGCGCGGCGGCCCTGATCTGCCTCGCGGTGTTCGGGCAGTTGGTGGCGTCGCTCGTGCTGGATCACTACGGCGTGCTGCACGCGCCGAAGCCTGTCGACGCGGTACGCATCGCTGGTGCAGCGCTCGTGGCGCTCGGCGCGCTGATGGTGGTGCGGCCCTGGCAGTCGTCGTAATGGCGCGAGCGTCCCATGCAGCGATACGCATCGCGCGAGGCGCGATGACGGTGGATCCCAAGCTACGGCACTTCATCCCGGCAACACGCACGGCATCATGCGATCCACGCCACTTGCATGCAAAAATAATGAAGACAATCCTCATTGCCGCCGTCGCCCTGCTCTCCCCATCGCTTGCCGCCGCGCAGGATGCGTGCCTGCAACGGACGGTCGAGCGCAGCGGGCCGTATGCGGACTTGCATGGGCAGCTCGTCATCTCGACGTTGATGGAAGACGGAAAGCGCGAGACCCGCGTGCTGAC
>JACMKK010000377.1 GCA_014380115.1 Luteimonas sp.
GCGCCGGTGACTTCGGCCGAAGCCGCCCTCGCCTTCGTTGCCGCGGTATCGCAGGCCGATGCCACGCACAACTGCTGGGCTTATCGCGTCGGCGCGGGATATCGCTCCAGCGACAACGGTGAACCAGCGGGCACAGCGGGTCGGCCGATCCTCGCTGCGATCGACGGCCAGGGCATGGACCAGGTCGTCGCGGTCGTGACGCGCTGGTACGGTGGCATCAAGCTCGGCGTCGGCGGATTGGTGCGCGCCTACGGCGGTGCCGCGGCGGAATGCCTGCGCCGCGGCGAGCGCCGGCCTTTGCTGGCGATGACCCGACTGGGGCTGGCCTGCGGTTTCGCCGACAGCGCCGAGGTCCACGCCGCCATTGCGGCGTTCGATGCGATCAAGCTCGAGGAGCGCTTCGGTGCCGACGGCGTGCATTTCGCCCTGTATCTACCCGCTGCGCATGCCGACGCCTTGAAACTGCGGCTGCGCGACGCCACTCGTGATCGGGTGCGTTTCGAAAAGAGCGCGGACTGATCCGGACTTGACCGCGCTCTTGCCGTCAAAAAAACAAAGGCTAAGCAGCGATGTCGGCACCCACCGAAACAAGCAATCCAAAACCCGCCATCGGCACGCTGCGTGCCCTGTGGCCGTTCGTCATGCGCCAGCGTGGGTTGTTCGTCGCCTGGCTGCTGGCGCTCGTTGCTTCGTCGACGGCAACCCTCAGCCTGCCCGTCGCATTCCGCCAGATGATCGATCAGGGATTCTCCAGCGGCAGCAACATCGATCGCGCGTTCCTGTTCCTGTTCGCCGTCGCGCTGGCGCTGGCGCTGGCCAGTGCAGCCAGGTTCTACTTCGTCTCGCTGCTCGGCGAACGCGTGGTGGCCGACCTGCGCCGCAAGCTGTATGCGCACCTGATCGGCCTGGATGCCGGCTTTCACGACCGCAACCGCAGCGGCGAACTGATCTCGCGACTGACCGCCGACGCCGAACTGCTGCGCAGCGTGGTCGGCTCGAGCATGTCGGTGGCGCTGCGCAGCAGCGTGACGGTGATCGGCGCGTTGGTGATGCTGTTCGTCACGCAGCCGCGGCTGGCGGCCTATGCGTTGGTCGGCATCCCGCTGGCGGTATTGCCGATCGTGATCGGCGGACGCCGTATCCAGAAGGTTTCGCGCGCCAGCCAGGATCGCGTCGCCGACGCCAACGCGCTGGCCACCGAGACGCTCGGCGCGGTGCGCACCGTGCAGGCGCACGCGCGTGAACCCTACGAGCGCGGGCGCTTTGGCGAAGCGATCACCGTCGCGGTCGAGACCGCACGCAAGCGCATCCGCTCGCAGGCCTGGGTCACGGCGGTCGCGATCACGCTGATCTTCGGCGCAATCACGCTGGTGCTGTGGTCCGGCGCCCATGACGTCATCGGCGGGCGCATGAGTGCCGGCACGCTAGGCCAATTCGTGCTGTACGCACTGATCGGCGCAGGTTCGGTCGGCGCATTGGCCGAAGTCTGGAACGAACTACAGCGTGCCGCCGGCGGCATGGGACGCATCAACGACCTGTTGCAGGAAACCTCCGGCGTCCTCGCGCCGGCGCATCCGCAAGTCCTGCCGCAACCGCTGCGCGGCGAGCTGCGCTTCGATGGTGTCGACTTCCACTATCCGATGCGTCCGGACCTGCCGGCGCTGCAGGACTTCTCGCTGCAGGTGCATCCCGGCGAGACCGTGGCGCTGGTGGGTCCGTCGGGCGCTGGCAAGAGCACCGTGTTCTCGTTGCTGCTGCGCTTCCACGATCCGCAATCGGGCGGCATTACGATCGACGGCGTGGACATCCGCGAGCTGGATCCCGCGCTGCTGCGCGAGCGGATCGCGCTGGTGCCGCAATCGCCGACGATCTTCGCCGCCAGTGCGCGCGACAACATCCGCTACGGTCGCCTCGAAGCGACCGATGCCGACCTGGAAGCCGCGGCACGTTCGGCCGAGGCGCACGAATTCCTCTCGGTCCTGCCGAAGGGCTACGACGAGGAACTCGGCGAACGCGGCGCGCGCCTGTCCGGCGGCCAGCAGCAGCGTGTCGCGATCGCGCGCGCACTGCTCAAGGATGCACCGATCCTGTTGCTCGACGAAGCCACGTCCGCGCTCGACGCGCAAAGCGAGCGCGCAGTGCAGCACGCGCTCGAGAACCTGATGCAGGGACGTACCACGCTGGTCATCGCGCACCGGCTGGCGACCGTGCTCAAGGCCGATCGCATCGTGGTCATGGACCACGGCCGCATCGTCGCCGAAGGCACGCATGCGGAACTGCTCGCGCAACATGGGCTCTACGCGGATTTGGCGAAACTGCAGTTCCTGGATTGAAGTGCTGCGACTCGCTTGACTTCAGTCGCGGGGTTTCGCCGGGATGAACGGAGACACCGGATCGCTGGCGGGAAAGGTTTCTTCCAGCGACGCGTCCTGGTTGTCGCTCTCGTGTTCCTTGCGACGCTGCCGTTCGAGTCCGCTTTCGCCACCCGCGAATGTCTCGTTTGGAATGGGGGGATCCTTGCGATCCGGGCTGGACATAATCCTTGACCTTATTCGGTTTGCGATCGATGTGCGACGGACGCAGCGTCAGGCTTGCTGCATGGTCAACCAAGCCAGGACAGGCGCGGCCACCAATGCAGCCGCAAACAGCGCAATGAACCTGCCGCGTAGCGCACCCATCGACCTGTACACGAAGAAGATACCGAACAGTAGCGCCAGCGCGATCGCAGCGCCCACCCAGTCAGGCAGCCATGCAGGGGCGGCCGTCGATCCACTGAGGTAGAAACC
>JACMKK010000378.1 GCA_014380115.1 Luteimonas sp.
CGAGTGAAGGGGGCAACCGTCCAGCAAGTCATGCTCGGCCTGGCGTTACTCGCCGCGCTGTGCTGGAACCTTGCGCACGCCTCAGAAATCAAGCAGTTACGTGTCGAAACCGGCGCCGCCGGCACCCGCGCCGAGCTCAGCTTCGATCGCGAGACCGCCTATCAGGTCATCTCCCTCGCCCATCCCGACCGTCTGGTGGTCGACCTGCCCGGCGTCAGCCTGAGCCGCAGCCTGAAGCTGCCCGCGCCTGCCGGCCTGGTCAAAAGCGTGCGCACGGGGCATCCGGTCGCCGGCACCACCCGCATCGTCTTCGATCTGGCCGCGCCGGTGGTGGCGCTGAAGCCGCGCTTCGAACCGGGCGCGGACGGCGCTCGGCTGGTGCTGGAATGGCCCGGCGACAACGCCGACCCCATCGCCGCGATCATCGCAGCCACGTCGACGGCACCCATGTCGACGGTACCCATGTCGACGGCACCGCAGCCGACGCAGGTCGAGGCGCCACCCAGGCAGGACCCGGCTGTGGCCTCTTCCGCGGCTACTGCGCGCCTGATCGCCAACCTGCCGCCGGTCACGCCATCCGCTTCGAACCCGGCAACGCCGCCGCAACCGCAGCCAACGAGCGATCCGTCGTTGCAGCGCGCGCTGCCGACCCAGATCCAGGGGCCGGGCACCATCGCCACGGGCGTTCCGACGCGAATCGCCACCGGCGTGCCGGCACCGGCTCCGGAGTCGGTGCTGCCGTCGCAGGCACAGGCACAGGCCAAGACGTTGCCGGATGTCATGTCCCGTGATGGCATGCGCCGCGGCATGCGTCCGCTCATCATCGCGATCGATCCCGGCCACGGCGGCCAGGACCCGGGCGCAGTCGGCCTGCAGGGCAAGCGCGAGAAGGACGTGACCTTGTCGATCGCGCGCGAGCTGGCGCGCCAGATCAACGCCACGCCCGGCCTCAAGGCCTACTTGACGCGCGATACCGATGTCTTCATCCCGCTGCCGCGGCGTGCGCAGCTGGCGCGCTCGGCCAAGGCCGACATGTTCGTGTCGATCCACGCCGATGCCGCGGAAAACCGCAGCGCCAAGGGCTCGTCGGTCTACGTGTTGTCGCTGCGAGGCGCTTCGTCGCAGCGCGCGCGCTGGCTCGCCGACAAGGAGAACGCGGCCGACCTGATCGGTGGCGTTCGCGTGCAATCCGACAACACGCTGACATCGGTGCTGCTCGACCTGACCCAGAGCGGGCACATGAAGGCGTCCGAGGACGCCGCCAGCCACGTGCTGTCCGGTCTCAAGCGCGTCGGCAACAACCACAAGCCCAACATCGAGCGCGCCAACTTCGCCGTGCTGCGCACGTCCGACATGCCGGCGATGCTGGTGGAGACGGCCTTCATCTCCAACCCCGAGGAAGAGCGCCGTCTGACCGATCCCTCGCACCAGCGCACGCTCGCGCGCGCTGTGCTCGATGGGATCAATACCTATTTCACCAGCCAGCCGCCGCCGGGCACGCTGTATGCCGCGCGCGCCAGCGCGGGCAACGGTGCCACAGTCGGAGGCGGCGGCAGTCCTTGATCGTTGTGCCGCGGTAAGCTTGTTGCCGATCAAGGCCGATCGAATAACGTAAAACCATTCAGTGCGGCGCTCGCCCGCGACAGCGGAACGGCTATCATCCAGCCTGATTCCCACCGACGCCGCCGCGCACAACGGCGGCGTGTTCGTCTGACGTGAGCATCCGCCAGCTTCCCGACACCCTCATCAACCAGATCGCGGCCGGCGAGGTCGTCGAGCGTCCGGCCTCCGTAGTCAAGGAGCTGGTCGAGAACGCACTCGATGCCGGTGCGACGCGGATCGACATCGACCTCGAAGAGGGTGGCGTACGCCTGATCCGCATCCGCGACGATGGCGCGGGGATCGCCCCCGGCGAGCTCGTGCTCGCCGTCGCGCGCCACGCCACCAGCAAGATCGCCTCGCTCGACGACCTGGAAACCGTCGCCACGCTCGGCTTCCGTGGCGAGGCACTGCCGTCGATCGCGTCGGTCAGCCGTTTTCAGCTGATCTCACGCCGTGCAGACGACGAACACGGCGCCGTGCTCCAGGTCGAAGGCGGCCGCGTCGGCGAGGTGATGCCGAAGGCGCATCCGCAAGGCACCACCGTCGAGGTGCGCGACCTGTTCTACAACGTGCCGGCGCGGCGCAAGTTCCTGCGCGCCGAGCGCACGGAATTGAGCCACATCGAGGAATGGCTGCGTTCGCTGGCGCTGGCGCGACCGGATGTCGAACTGCGCGCCTCGCACAACGGCAAGCCGGCGCGCCGCTATCGGGCGACGAGCAACGACCACGACGATGCGGTCTTCGCCTACCAGCGCCTGGTCGAGACGCTCGGCGAGGAGTTCGCGAAACAGGCGCTGCGCATCGACCATCAGGCCGCGGGCATGCACCTGCACGGCTGGATCGCTCAGCCGGCCTACAACCGCGCCAGCGCCGACCAGCAATACCTGTACGTCAACGGCCGCCCGGTGCGCGATCGCAGCGTCGCGCATGCGGTCAAGCAAGCCTATGCCGACGTCCTGTTCCATGGCCGCCAGCCGGCGTACGTGCTGTTCCTGTGGCTCGACCCGGCGCGCGTGGACGTCAACGTGCATCCGGCCAAGCACGAAGTGCGTTTCCGCGAGGCGCGCCTGATCCACGATTTCGTCCATCGGACGCTGCACGATGCGCTCGCGGAAACGCGCGCGGGCATGGCGCCACAACCCTTGTCCGCATCGGGCGCGCATTCGTTTGCAAACGAAGGAGCATCGGCAACGCCGGCCTGGCCGATGGCGATGCCGCAATCGAACCTCGTCTTGCGCGTCGATGAAGCGCGTGCCGGTTATGCCGCGCTCTACGGCGGGCCGGCGGCAGGCGCTCCCGTGCTCCAGGCGGGATTGCCGCAAACGAACGACGCCACCGTGCCGCCGCTCGGTTACGCGATCGCGCAGCTGCACGGCATCTACATCCTCAGCGAAACCGCCGAGGGCCTGATCATCGTCGACATGCATGCCGCCCACGAGCGGATCGGCTACGAGAAGCTGAAAAACGCGCACGACGGTGCCGGATTGCGCACGCAACCCTTGCTCGTACCGCGCACGGTGGCGGTGGCCGAGCGCGAAGCGGAACTCGCCGAACGTGAAACGTCGACGCTGGCCGCACTCGGTTTCGAGGTGTCGCGCGCCGGTCCGCAGTCGTTGCTGCTGCGCAGTGTGCCGGCGTTGCTCGCCGACGGTGATGTCGAAGCGCTGTTGCGCGACGTGCTCGCCGACCTGCGCGAACACGGCGAATCCACGCGCATCGCCGGCGCGCGCGACGAACTGCTGTCGACCATGGCCTGCCACGGCGCCGTGCGTGCGAACCGGCGTCTGACGCCGCCGGAAATGAATGCCCTGCTGCGCGAGATGGAGGCGACGGAGCGTTCCGGACAATGCAATCATGGCCGCCCGACCTGGGCGCGGTTCTCCCTGGCCGAAATTGATCGCTGGTTCCTGCGAGGACGTTGAGATGACGCGACACAAGATGTGGACGACGGCGGCAGCATCATCGGTGCTCGTGTTGGCCTTCGCCGGCTGCCAGCGCGAAGATCGCGCAGCGCGGGCGAGCGGTGGCGATGCGCCGAGAGCCGCGGTGGATCCGGCGTTCGCCCAGGCCGAGCAAGCCTGGCGCGACGCGCGCCGCGCCAGGCTCGCCAGTCCCGATGGCTGGACCAGCCTGATCGGCCTGCACTGGATCGATCCCGGTCCGCATTATTTCGGCAGCGCCGCCACCAATGGCATCCGTCTGGCGATGGGGCCGGCGCATTTCGGGATGATCGAGCGCAAGGGCGATGCAATCGTGCTGACGCCCGATCGCAGCGCCGCACTGACGCTCGATGGCGAGCCGCTGCTGCGTCCCACGACGTTGAAGAGCGATGCCGATGAAGCGGGCGCGAACGTGCTCGGTTTCGACGAGGGCAAGGGCATCGCCAGCGTGATCAAGCGCGGCGATCGCTATGCCTTGCGGGTGAAACATGCAGACGCCGACACGCGCGTCCGCTTCGCGGGCCTCGATTACTGGCCGGCCGATGCGGGCTGGCGCCTCGACGGCAAGTTCGTGCCGCATCCTGCCGGCAAGACCATCCCGGTTGCCAACATCATCGGCACGATCGATGCGGTACCCAATCCGGGCAAGGTCGAATTCCAGCACGGTGGCAAGACCTGGTCGCTGGAAGCGCTCGACGAGGGCGAGGGCCTGTTCCTGATCTTCGCCGACCGCACCAGCGGCCATGAGAGCTATGGTGCCGGTCGTTACATCGACGCGCCCGACCCCGACGCAAGCGGCCGCGTAGTGGTCGACTTCAACCAGGCCTACAACCCGCCTTGCGCATTTACGCCGTTCGCGACCTGTCCGTTGCCGCCGCCGGAAAACCGCCTCGATCTTGCGATCAATGCCGGCGAGAAAGCCTACAAGCAAGCCCACTGAACCTGCGATCCCATGACAAGGACAGCCATGCGCCACTCCGCTTCGACCCTGTTCGCCTGCCTTGCCGCGGCCGCCGCGATCGCCGTGGCCGCGCAGGCGCAGACCCCACGACCCGCCGCCGCGACCGTAATGTCCAAGCCGGTGCCGGCCAAGACCGCCCCGGTGCCGTTGCTGTGGAGGGTCTCCGACGACGACAACACGATCTACCTGCTCGGCTCGTTCCACCTGCTCAAGCCGGACGACTACCCGTTGTCGAAGGACGTCGACGAAGCCTTCGCCGACGCGGAATCGATCGTGTTCGAGCTGCCGCCCGAGGAAATGTCGTCGCCGACGCTCGCCATGCAGATGGGACAGGCTGCATTGCGTACAGACGGCACCCAGCTCAACAGCGAATTGCCGCCGCAAACCGTCGCCAAGCTCGACGCATGGCTCGCCACCAGGGCCGATGACCTGCAACGGACGGGGCTGGCGCCGCAGGTGTTGCAGATGTTCGAGCCGTGGTTCGTCGGTCTGACCATCACCCTCGTCGACATGACCCGCCAGGGGCTCGACCCGAAGCTCGGCCTCGACGCGTACTTCTCCGCGCAGGCGAAGCTGGCGAAGAAGCCGACCAGCGGCTTCGAGACCGGCGCCCAGCAGATCGCGTTCCTCGATGGCATGGACCGGAAGGAACAACTGCAGTTCATCGACGAGGCGCTGACCGAAGCGCAGGAAGGCCAGAACGAAGTCGAGAAGCTGCACGCCGCATGGCGCAACGGAGACGCCGCTGGCTTGTGGGAGGGCATGGCGGCCGACATGCGTCGGCAGTATCCGGCGCTCTACCAGCGCATCAACGTCGAGCGCAACGACGCCTGGTTGCCGAGGATCGAACAGCGCCTGAAGCAGCCGGGCATCGACGACACGCTCGTCGTCGTCGGCGCCCTGCACCTGCTGGGCAGCGATGGCCTGGTCGAGAAGCTGCGCGCCAGGGGTTATGACGTCGAACGCATCTGTTCGACCTGCAAGAAGCTTCCTGACCTGCTTAACAAGTAGCAGTCCTGAATCCGGACAAGTAGTAGCCCTGAATCCGGCGCTTGCCTTCGCCCCTTTGCAAACGGGGGCAGCGAACTGCATCGCGGAGAACGGGGGATTGCCCTCGATCTTGCTCTAACGCGCTACGTCGATTCGCTCGACATGCGCCGGTAGCAACTCGATGCAGTCCACCGGACACGCCGGCACGCACAGCTCGCACCCCGTGCACAGCGGCTCGATCACGGTATGCATCTGCTTGGATCCGCCAATGATCGCGTCCACCGGGCAGGCCTGGATGCACTTGGTGCAGCCGATGCAGTCGGCTTCGACGATCACGGCGACCAGCAGCGGCTTGTGTTCGCCGCGGCTGCGGTCGTAAGGCTTCGCCGCGACGCCGAGCAGCCGAGCCAGGGCGCGCGCGCCGGCATCTCCACCGGGTGGGCAACGATCCACGTCCGCCGCGCCGGCCGCCATCGCTTCGGCATAGGGGCGGCAGCCCGCGTAGCCGCATTGGCCGCATTGGGTCTGAGGCAGCAGGCGGTCGAGGCGTTCTATGAGGTCGAGCTGCACTGCGATACACCTATCGTTTGTCGTGCCCAGCGTAGCGAGGGGCCAGCGGTTCAGGCCGCCAGCAGGGGCTTGTGTTCACCGCGGCCACGGTCGTAAGGCTTCGCCGCG
>JACMKK010000379.1 GCA_014380115.1 Luteimonas sp.
CCAACGTATACGCAGTGCGCCCAGCATGGAGTTCTGGGCAGATCGGGTGCAAGGAAGCGGATGAAGCATCATGGATGCAGCTCATCGGCAGGCTTGAGCGCACCCTGCCATTCTTCTTTAAGGCTTGCCGGCGCGCGCAAGCTCACTGACGGTCCAGTCCATGCAGATCGATTCCACGCCAGAAGCTCCGGAGCCCGTCATTCGCGCCGCACTCGCGGCGGAGGCAGAGCGCCTCAGCGACCTGATGCGTTCGACCTTCCTGGATGCCAATGGGCATTGCAGCACGCCGGCCAACGTCGCCGCATTTCTCGATGCTGTGTACTCGCCGGCGACCCAGAGGCGGGAAATCGCGGATCCGGACATCCTGACGTGGATCGTGGAAAGCCCACATGGGGGCGGCGCATGGGCCGGCTTCGCGCAGTTGCGGTTTGCAACGCGCGCGCCGGAGGAAGTGGGGCTGCGACATCCCGTCGAGTTGGGACGCATCTATCTCGCGCCCAGCTTCCAGGGTCGAGGACTGGCACGGACCCTGATGCTGCACCTGTGCGACGAGGCGCGACGGCGCGGCGCCGACGGACTCTGGCTCAACGTCTGGCAGGAAGCTACGCAAGCCATCCGCTTCTACACGAAGCATGGGTTCCGCATCGTAGGCCGCTCCATCTTCACCGTCGGCGACGATCCCAAGGATGATTGGGTGATGGTCCGCGCCTTATACCCGGACTGAGCCACGCAAGGCTGCAAGGCACATTCGCAGGACGGCACCGCATAGCGGACGACTGGCTTTCCGTTGAAGACCCCCGCGACAGTCGGGCCATACGGATCTGCTGGTGCCCATTGATCCGGTGCAACAAAAACCTTCGAACATGTCGATCCGGGGCTCCCTCGTTCGACGCCTAGACAGGGGCAGGGTTCAGAACGCCGGAATCGTCCGGCAGCCCGGCGCCACGACAGAGGACACACGACCATGCGATTCCTTTCGATGATCAGGATCAACGAGAACTCGGGCCTGGCGCCCAGCGAGCAGCTCATGGCCGACATGGGCAAGCTGATGGAGGAAATGACCAAGGCCGGCGTTCTGCTCGACACCGCCGGGCTCAGGCCGACCTCGGAAGGCGTGCGCCTCCGGCTCTCGCGCGGGAAGCTCAGCAAGGTGGATGGGCCGTTCACAGAAACCAAGGAAGTGATCGGTGGCTATGCAATGTTCGAGGCAGGGTCGAAGGAGGAGGCGGTCGAATGGACATCGCGCTTCCTGAAGGTCCACGGCGATGAGTGGGACATCGAGTGCGAGGTGCGACAGCTCGAGGAGCCGGATTTCGAGACGGGGCGCGAAGCTGCAGGCTGAATTGCGAGCCTCTGGACGCATCCGTGGGGCGGAGCGCGCTAAGCGACCAACCAGCTTCGCCGGTGAACCTGCTGGATGTTCTATCGGTGAGATCGATGCATGCCACACACCTACACTGGAATCGCCGTCGGCGGTTCCACCCTACGGATCGGATGCCCCGTTTGCGACAGGCACAATGACGCGGGCATCTGCGCCAGCGCCTGCGAAAGCGCTTACGAATTCCCGGCCGGGGGCTCCTGATCAGGTGGCGGCGCGGGTTTCGCGGCTTCGCGCGCTTCGCGCTTGCGCGCGTCCTTCTCTTCCTGCTGCTTCTTTTTCGCGATCTCGCGCTGCCGCTTTTCGAACGAATAGTTGGGCTTGGCCAAGGAAGTGCCTCGACAGGGGGAAGACCAGTGTAATGCCGCAGCGAGCTCCAGTCAGCGCGCGGGGCGACAACCGAACGATAAAGGCGCCAGAAACAGGCTTGCGCGTGTCGATCCAGGTCCGTGCGGTCTGTCATATCCAATGAAATACCCTAGGACGCGACCACGGCGCAGCGCAGCGCCACCAGGGTTGCCGGGCAGCTGGCGCCGTCGGCACACTGCGGCCATGCGTCCTGGGAAGCCATGAACAGCCGACTCCTCGCCATCGTCTCCCTCGTGCTGGTCATGACGGTATGGGGCGGCAGCTTCGCCGTGACGAAAGCAGCCTTCGACGACCTGCCGCCGATACTGTTGGCGTTTCTCCGCTTCGCCGTCGCCTCGGCAGTACTGCTTCCGCTGGCCTGGCCGCGGCGCCGGGCGCATCCGATTCCGCTGCGTGCCGCGCTCGTGCTCGGACTCACCGGCGTGGGCCTGTATTACATCTGCTTCAACCTCGGCCTGGTCTACACCACGGTGACGCAGGCCGTGCTGATCCAGAGCGCCATCCCGGCGCTGACGGCCGGACTGGCGTTCTTCGTGCTGGCCGAGCGCCTGTCCGCTCGCGCCGTCTGCGGCATCGCACTCTCGTTCGCCGGCGTTGCCGTCGTGCTGGTCGTGAATCCGGCCGATGCGCGGGCACCGCATCCGTTGCTCGGCAATGCCCTGATCGTGGGTTCCGCCGTCCTGTGGTCGCTCTATACGATCTACGCAAAGCGGCTGGCGCAGGCCGACACGATGGTCCTGACCGCGTGGACGGCGGCAGCGGGCACCGCATTCCTGGCGCCGGCAGCGCTGGTCGAATACGCACTCGGCGCGCGTCCCACGTTCACGGCGAGCGGCGGATTGAGCGTGCTCTATCTGGGCGTGATCAGTTCCGCCGCTGCTTACCTTCTCTACAACCGTGCACTGCGTTCACTCGGTGCCAGCCAGGTGGCTGCGTTCCTGAACCTGATGCCGATCGTCGGTGTCGCGACCGCCGTGGTGTTCTTGCGGGAGCGCGTCGTGCCCGCGGCCATCGTCGGCGGGCTTCTCGTCCTGGCTGGCGTTTGGCTCGCTTCGGGCAAGGCGCGGGATCCGGGTGTGGCCCCCGACTCGTAGTGCGGAATCGCACTGCCAGACGACAGATCGACCGATGCGGTGATAGACCGGTCGGTTGGGATGGCCTTCGGCTTTTCGCGCGTTAAGCGCCGTGTAGCGCGAACAACTGGCCTGCGGCATCAAGGACCAGACGGACGGCCTCCGGACGTGAGCGTCCATCCCCTGGGCTCACGCGGACAGGCGTATAGGTGTCGGTGACGGTGCCTGGCATCGTGCGGAACAGGTCTCGAGGGGACGCTGAATGCGTGATGCGACGGTCCGGAATGCCGCTGCGCTCGTCGAGAGCGAAGCGAGGTATCGAGCGGTCGTGCAGTCGGCGCTCGATGCCATCATCGTCATCGACCAACTCGGGCACATCAGGGAATTCAATCCGGCCGCCGAACGCGTGTTTCGCTGGAGGCGCGCGCAAGTGATGGGACTGGATATCGCCAAAGTCGTCATTCCACCCGATTTGCGCGACGGCCACCGCCAGGGTTTCCTGCGGCACCTCGCGACAGGTGAGGCGAACCTGCTCGATCGGCGACTCGAACTCGTGGCCATACGCGCCGGTGGCGAGACGTTTCCCATCGAACTGACCGTGACGCGCTGCGACGATGAGTCGACGCCGTACTTCACGGCGTTCATCCGTGACCTGACCGAGCAACGACGACTGACGGCGGCCGTGGCCAACCATGCCAGGCACGACATCGTGACCGGGCTCGATCGCTATGCCGTGCTCGAGCCGCGCCTGATCGGCATGTTGGCGGACGCCGGTGCATTCGTCGCGGTGATGTTCATCGACCTCGACCGCTTCCATGGCATCAACGAGGCCATCGGCCACGAGCTGGGCGATGAAGTGCTGCGTTCGGTCGGAGCCCGCCTGCAGACCTTTTCAGGTGAGCATGTCGCCGTCGGTCATTTTGCTAGCGACGAGTTCATCGTCGTCCAGCATGGCGGCGACGGTGCAGCTGCCGAGATGCTTGCCGAAGGCATTCGCAATTCGCTCGCCATGCCCTTCGATGGGCACGATTATCGAGTCCTGTTGACTGCCACGATCGGAATGAGCTGTGCGCCTGCGCATGGCAACACGGCCCTGGACGTCTTGCGCCGGGCCCAGGTAGCAGCCGAGCGCGGCAAGAGTCTGGGTAGGGATTGCGTAACTCCCTTCCTGACCGAAGACATGCAGGACATCGAGGATCGCGTCGCGATGGGCGGGCTCTTGCGCGCCGCGGCCAGGGCAGGGGAGTTGGCGCTCCACTACCAGCCGCAGTTCGCCGCTGCCGACGGCCGGCTCACCGGTTTCGAGACGCTGTTGCGATGGCACAGCCCGCTGCTCGGCGACGTGGTGCCCGCGCGTTTCATCCCGATCGCCGAGGCCCTTGGCCTGATGTCGGAAATCGGCAACTGGGTGGTACGCGAAGCCTGCCGCCAGGCGCGCGAGTGG
>JACMKK010000048.1 GCA_014380115.1 Luteimonas sp.
CGAAGCGGCCAAGGCTGAAGCCGCCGCTCCGGCGAGCACCAAGCCGGCACCGGTCGCGACTGGCGGCGACCTGCCGCCCGGCGCGCGCTTCACCGCCGCGAAGGAGGGCGTCGATCCCGCGCAGGTCGAAGGCACCGGCCGCAAGGGCGCGGTGACCAAGGAAGACATCGTCAACTACGCCAGCGGCAAGACCGCCGGCGTGTCGGGCGGGGCACGCCCAGAAGAGCGCGTGCCCATGACGCGCATGCGCGCGCGCATCGCCGAACGCCTGATGCAGTCCAAGAATTCGATCGCGATGCTGACCTCGTTCAACGAGGTCAATCTCGGCAAGGTCATGGCGATGCGCAAGGAACTCGGCGAATCGTTCGAGAAGGCCAACGGCATCAAGCTCGGCTTCATGAGCTTCTTCGCCAAGGCAGCAGCCAACGCGCTGCAGCGACATCCGCCGGTCAATGCCTCGGTCGACGGCAACGACGTGATCTACCACGGTTACGCCGACATCTCGATCGCGGTATCGACCGACCGCGGCCTGGTGACGCCGGTGCTGCGCAATGTCGAGCGCATGAACTTCGCCGATATCGAGAAGCAGATCGCCGAGTACGCGAAGAAGGCGCGCGACGGCAAGCTGGCTCTGGAGGACCTTCAGGGCGGTACGTTCACGATCACCAACGGCGGCACCTTCGGCTCGCTGATGTCGACGCCGATCGTCAATCCGCCGCAGAGCGCCATTCTCGGCATGCATGCGATCAAGGAACGCGCGATCGTCGAAGGCGGTGCGGTCATCGCCGCGCCGATGATGTACATCGCGCTGTCCTACGACCACCGCATCATCGACGGCAAGGATGCGGTGCTGTTCCTGGTCGACATCAAGAACCAGCTCGAGAATCCGAGCCGGATGCTGCTCGGGATGTAATGCACCTGTCCCCTCCCCCGCTCGCGGGGGAGGGCTAGGGTGGGGGTTCGGCTTTTGCGGAGAGTTTTCCGCAACCTGCCCCCCATCCCAACCTTCCCCCGCAAGCGGGGGAAGGAGCCTGAAGAATCCAAACTGGGATCCGCCATGAGCGAAACACAGAACTTCGACGTCGTCGTCATCGGTGCCGGCCCCGCCGGTTACCACGCCGCGATCCGCGCCGCGCAACTGGGCATGAAGACCGCCTGCATCGACGCTGCGCTCGGCAAAGACGGCAAGCCCGCCCTCGGCGGCACCTGCCTGCGCGTGGGCTGCATTCCGTCGAAGGCGCTGCTGGATTCCTCGCGCCAGTTCTGGAACCTGCAACACCTGTTCGGCGACCACGGCATCACCACCAAGGACGCCAGCATCGACATCGGCACGATGATCGGTCGCAAGGACAAGATCGTGAAGCAGTTCACCGGCGGCATCGGTCTGCTGTTCAAGGCCAACAAGGTCACGCCGTACTACGGTTTCGCGACGCTGCATCCCGGCAATGTCGTCAAGGTCAAACAGCACGACGGCTCGGAGATCGAGCTCAAGGGCACCAATGTGGTGCTCGCAGCCGGATCGGATTCGATCGAATTGCCGTTCGCGAAGTTCGATGGCGATGCGATCGTCGACAACGTCGGCGCGCTCGATTTCACGGCCGTGCCAAAACGCCTGGGCGTGATCGGCGCCGGCGTGATCGGCTTGGAGCTCGGCAGCGTCTGGAAGCGTCTCGGCGCCGAGGTCACGATCCTCGAAGCCCTGCCCGACTTCCTCGCCGCTGCCGACGCCGAAGTAGCCAAGACCGCGGCCCGGGAATTCAAGAAGCAGGGTCTCGAGATCCGGCTCGGTGCCAAGGTCAGCCAGGCCGAGATCAAGACGGATGCGAAGAAGAACAAGGAAGTCCACGTGACCTACGCCGACGGCGAAGGCGAGAAGACGCTCGTCGTCGATAAACTGCTCGTCGCCGTCGGCCGCAAGGCCGCGTCCAAGGGCCTGCTGGCCGAAGGCACCGGCGTCAAGCTCACCGATCGCGGCCAGATCGAAGTGGACGAGCACTGCCATACCGGCGTCGACGGCGTGTGGGCGGTCGGCGACTGCGTGCGCGGCCCGATGCTCGCGCACAAGGGATTCGAGGAAGGCATCGCCGTGGCGGAACTGATCGCCGGCCTGCCCGGCCACGTCAACCTCGACACCGTGCCGTGGGTCATCTACACCGAGCCGGAAATCGCCTGGGTCGGCAAGACCGAACAGGAACTCAAGGCCGACGGCACGCCGTACAAGACCGGCAGCTTCCCGTTCGCGGCGCTCGGTCGCGCCGTGGCGATGGGCGAACCGGCGGGCTTCGTCAAGGTGATCGCGCATGCGGAAACCGACCGCGTGCTCGGCCTGCATCTGGTCGGCGTCGGCGTGTCCGAGCTGGTGCACGAAGGCGTGCTGGCGATGGAATTCAATGGATCCGCCGACGACCTCGCTCGCATCTGCCACGCACATCCGACGCTGTCCGAAGCGGTCCACGACGCCGCGATGGCGGTGGACAAGCGCGCGATCCACAAGGCGAACTGATCTTGATCCCCTCCTCCGCTTGCGGGGGAGGGTTAGGGAGGGGGCCACCGAAGCCGGCCCAGCTATCACCGCGACAAGACGTCGAGCGGCATGATGTGTTTCTCCCACTCGAAATGTCGTCGCTCAACACAATATTTCGGCTCCGGCGCGCCCCCATCCCAGCCTTCCCCCACAAGCGGAAGGAGCTAAGAGCAGACCCTGCATGAAATCGATCTGCGTCTATTGCGGCTCCAACGCCGGCAGCAAACCGGCCTACAGCGAACGCGCGATCGCACTCGGCACGCGCTTGGCGAAGGAGAACCTGACGCTGGTCTACGGCGGCGGCAACGTCGGCTTGATGGGTATCGTCGCCGACGCCGCGCTCGCTGCCGGCGGCGAGGTGGTCGGCGTGATCCCGCAACAACTGGTCGACTGGGAAGTCGCGCATCGGGGTGTGACCAAACTCGAGATTGTCGGCTCGATGCACGAGCGCAAGGCACGCATGTTCGATCTCGCCGATGCCTTCGTCGCCCTGCCCGGCGGCTTCGGCACGCTCGACGAAATGTTCGAGATGCTGACCTGGCGCCAGCTCGGGCTTGGCGACAAGCCCTGCGCCTTCCTCGATGTCGACGGCTTCTATGCGCCGCTCATCGCGATGATGGACCGCATGGTCGACGAGCGCTTCCTGCACGAGGACCAGCGCCGCGACCTGTGGCACGGCGATAACCTCGATGCCCTGTTCGCCTGGTTGCGCGACTACGCGCCCGCGCGCGCGAACAAATGGCTGGACGAGAAGCGGCGCAGTCAGTTGCGGTAGTTCCAGTTCGTGGAGAGTACGTAGGCACACGTTTTCTAGCAGCCACGCCTTCATAGAGAAGCCATGACCATGACGATGCCCGCTTCTTTCAAGACCTTTCGCATCCACAACGATGCCGATAGCTACCGCAGCGGTGTCGACACCATCGCCCTGGAAGACCTCAATCCAGGCGAGGTCGTCATCAAGACCGCTTACTCCTCCGTCAACTTCAAAGATGCGCTCGCCGGCACGGGCCAAGGCAAGATCCTGCGCCGGTTCCCGTTGGTCGGCGGCATCGATGTCGCCGGGCACGTCGTCGCCTCGAGCGATCCGGCCTTCAAGGAAGGCGATGCCGTGCTCGTCACAGGCAGCGGGCTCAGCGAAACGCGCGACGGCGGTTACGGCGAGTACGCGCGCGTCGAGGCGCAGTGGACCATTCCGTTGCCGGCCGGATTGTCGTTGCGCGAGAGCATGATCCTTGGGACCGCGGGCTTCACCGCGGCACTCGCGTTGCTGCGCATGTCGGAGAACCGCCAGACGCCGGAACTGGGACCCCTCGCGGTGACCGGCGCGACCGGCGGCGTCGGCTCGCTGGCTGTCGACATCTTCAGCAAGGCCGGCTACGAAGTGCATGCGATCAGCGGCAAGACCGGCCAGGCCGATTACCTGAGGGCCATCGGCGCCAGCCAGGTGCTCGGTCGCGAGGCGCTGGCCACGACGCGGCCGATGGAGTCGACGCGCTTTGGCGGCGGCCTCGATAACGTCGGCGGCGCGATGCTGGCCAGCCTGCTGGCCCAGACTGCACCCTATGGCAACGTCGCCAGCGCCGGACTGGCCGCTTCCCACGATCTGCCAGCGACGGTGATGCCCTTCATCATCCGCGGCGTGTCGCTGCTCGGCGTGGCCTCGGCCGGCACGGCGCGCGGCATCCGCGAGGAGGTCTGGCGCCGCCTGGGCGGCGACTGGAAGCCCGCGCACCTCGAGCGCATCTGCACGCGCGAGGTGACGCTGCAGCAGTTGCCGGAAGTCTTCGCGACCATGCTGGCCGGCGGTTCCGTGGGCCGAACGCTGGTGCGCATCGACTGACGTGAACCGATCACGGTGCGGCGGCGCCGTCTCCCGGACATCTTCCTGATCCGCGGCCGGCACACTACACTGCGCGAAGGGGCTCAACCGAACCGGACAAGTACATGGCGCGCATCCTGATCGTCGACGACTCGCCGTCGCAATTGATGGGCATCCGTCGCATCGTCGAGAAACTCGGCCACCAGGCGCTGACCGCCGAGGATGGCGCGGCCGGCGTCGAGGCCGCCAAGCGCGAGCTGCCGGAACTGATCCTCATGGATGTGGTGATGCCGAACCTCAACGGCTTCCAGGCGACGCGCTCGATCACGCGCGATCCGACGACCAAGCACATCCCCGTGGTCCTGGTGACCACCAAGGACCAGGACACCGATCGCGTCTGGGGCATGCGCCAGGGCGCCAAGGCCTATCTCACCAAGCCTTTCAGCGAAACGGAACTGGCCGACGTCATCATCAAGGTGATGGGCGGCGCGCCGGAAACGCCGCCGCTGACCGCGGCCTGACCAGCAGGCGTTATTCGCGGCGCCAGTCCTCGGCAAAAGCGGCGCGAATTTTCTCGTAGGCTTCGCGCTGCTTGAGGTCGTGCGGTGTCGGCGCCTGGATCTCGAGTTCAACGATCTGGTCGCCATCCTTGCCGACCAACGATCCACCCGGCAACCCGCGTCCGCGCAAGCGCAGCTTGCGACCGGCCTCCGAGCCGGGCGGGATCTTCAGGTCGACCGATCCGCCCAGCGTAGGCACGCTGATCGTGGCGCCCAACGCGGCTTCCCACGGCGCGACAGGCAGCACGTGGAAAATGTTGCGGTCGTCGACCTCGAATTTCGGGTGTGCGGCGTATTCGATCTCGAGCAACAGGTCGCCGCCACGCTCGCCCTGCCCGGCCAGGCGGATCACCTGGCCTTCGCGCACACCCTTCGGGATGCGCACGTCCAGCGTCTTGCCGCCAAGCGCGATGCGTATGCTGTCGCCGCGATAGACCGCCTCCAGCGGCACCGCCAGCTTGGCGCGCGTGTCGCTGCGCGGCTGCGGACCGCGTCCGGGCTGTGCGCCGGGATGCTGACCGAACCCGCCTGCGCGACGGCGACCGAACAGTTCCTCGAAGAAATCGCTGAAGCCCCCGCCCGCGCCGCCACCGGCGAAGACTTCGTCGTAGTCGAAACCGCCCTGCCCCTGCTGGCCGAATCCGCCAGGCGGCGCCTGCACCTCGTCGCCCGGCCGGTAGCCGCGCGTGCGCAACTGGTCGTAGGCCTTGCGCTTGGGCGGATCGCGCAGGGCCTCGTAAGCCTCGTTGATCGACTTGAACTTCTCTTCCGCGCCGGGCTCCTTGCTGACGTCAGGATGGTATTTACGCGCCAGCCGACGATAGGCGGTCTTGATTTCCGCATCGCCGGCGCTCGGTTCCACGCCCAGCGTCTCGTAGTAATCCTTGAACTGCATCGCGAACTTTCCTCAGCGAACAAAAGCTACGGCCCGCAGGACGTGCAGGCCGTAGTGTATCCGTCGTCCAGGGACCGCCTGCCGACGGGCCCATCACGGACCGCGATGCTCCACGGATCGGCGCCTCTTCGCAGCTTTGAAGGTCTCGTTGACGCGGCCTTAGCGGTCGCCGTCTAAACTCTGTTCATCTGACGGAGAACTCCACCCATGACCATCCAAGTCGGCGATCGCATGCCGGAACTGCCGCTGCAGCACATCAACGACGGCATCCAGATCGTCGATACCCGGACGCTGTTCGACGGCAAGAAGGTGGTGTTGTTCGCGGTGCCGGGGGCGTTCACGCCAACCTGCTCGGAGCGGCACCTGCCCAGCTTCGTCGAGCACTTCGCCGAGTTCCGCGAAAAGGGCATCGAGGTCGCGTGCATGGCAGTCAACGACCCATTCGTGATGCAGGCCTGGGGCGAAAGCCAGCACGTGCCGGACGGCCTGCGCATGCTCGCCGACGGCAATGGCGAGTTCACGCGCGCGCTCGGATTGGAAATGGATGCCAGCGCCTACGGCATGGGCACGCGCTCCAAGCGCTTCGCGATCTACGCCGAGGACGGCGTGGTCAGGCAGGTGCACGTCGAAGCGCCGGGCGAGTTCCGCGTGTCCTCCGCCGAATACGTGCTGTCGCAGATTCCCTGATCGTCCCTTCCCACGAGGCAAGCCGTGAGCAAGAAGCCAGCCAGCCGCAACCCGAGCGCCGACCAGCTGCCCGTCGTAGTGAAAGCTGCGGGCATCGGCTTTACGCCGACCGCGACGCTGCGCGCCAACGCGCGCAAGAACATCGACAAGGGCGCCATCACTGAAAGCTACAAGGCCGACAAGGGTACGGTGATCAAGCTGCTCAACGACGCCCTCGCCACCGAATACGTCTGCGTGCTGCGCTACATGCGCCACTACTTCATGGCCTCGGGCATGCTCGCCGACTCGGTCAAGGCCGAATTCCTCGAGCATGCGCAGCAGGAGCAGGAACACGCCCACAAGATCGCCGAACGCATCGTGCAGCTCGGCGGCGAGCCCGATCTCAATCCCGACACGCTGACCCGCCGCTCGCACGCCGAGTACCAGGAAGGCAGGGATCTGCGCGACATGGTCAAGGAAGATCTGATCGCCGAACGCATCGCCATCGACAGCTATCGCGAGATGATCAACTACATCGGCGACCGCGACACCACGACCAAGCGCATCCTCGAAAGCATCCTGGCGCAGGAAGAAGAGCACGCCGACGAGTTCGCCGACCTGCTCAACGGCTGGATCGGCAAATAGCGCAGGCGCCTACTCGAGGATACGAAACCGCAACCGCGTCCACGCGCCGCTGTCGGCCAACGCCGTCAGGCTGTGTTCGCCTGCTTCGGCGAAATCGTGCAGGAACGGACGCGGTCCGCGCGTCTCGCCGATCCAGCGGCCGTCGAGCAGCCACTGCACGCGCGTCTCGCTGCCGAGCGCACGCAACGACAGGCGAACGGGTTGGCCGCTGCCTGGCGCCCGCCTCAACGTCGCGCCGTCGTTGACGCCCTCGATCCGCAGCTCGGCGATGGCATCGCGTCCATCGGCCATGCAGTCCTCCGCCAGCGGCGGCAACGTCGAGACGCGGCGCGCGTCCGCGGGCAACCACGGCGAAGCCAGCGCCGGCCAGCGCGCGATCTCGACATTGCGCGTGTCGTGTTGCAGCGAACATACCGCCGACACGCGCGCGCCGCTGCTGCGATCGATATCGAAGCGTTCGCGGCCGGCGCTCCACAATCGCGCGCCGCGCTCGGCGAACGTCGGCGGCGCGGTGCCGTCCAGCAGCCAGGCCTTGAGACGGCGTTGGCATAACGCTGGCGATTGCGCAGCGGCCACCGTGCCCAGCGGCCAGCAGATGTCGGCCTCGCCGACACTGCGCGGCGGCGGTCTCGGCGCGGCGTCTGCGCGCACGCGCGGCAGGCTGTCGACCACCTCGAACAACAGCGGCAACGCCGTCACCGCACCGTACTGTCCGGGTAGCGGCGTACCGTCGGGACGTCCCACCCACACGCCGATCGTGTAGCGCCGGGTCGCGCCGATCGCCCAGGCGTCGCGAAAGCCGTAGCTGGTGCCCGTCTTCCAGGCCACGCGCGGGCGCGAGCCGCGATCGAAGGTACCGTCGATCTCGCCCGGTCGCGGATTGGCTTCGAGGATGTTGCGCACGATCCACGCCGCGCCCGGCGACAACAGGCGCCGGTCGATGCGTGGATACTGAGCGGTATAACGCACTCGCCCAGCGATGCCGTCGCGATTGAGGGCAGCGTAGGCGCCGACCAGGTCCTCGAGCTTCGCACCGACGCCGCCGAGGATCATCGACAGGTTCGGCGTCGCGCCGCGCGGCAGCTTCAGCGTGATGCCGGCGTTGTCGAGGCGTGCGGCGAAACGCGCGGGACCGACGCGATCGAGCAAGTCGACTGCCGGCACGTTGAGCGACAAGCGCAAGGCTGTGGCCGCGCCGATCGGGCCGTTGAATGCGGCATCGAAATTGCCAGGCCGGTAATCGCCGAACGCCTGCGGCGCATCGACCATCAGGCTTTCGGAATGGATCAGGCCATCGTCGAGCGCCAGCCCATACAGGAACGGCTTCAGCGTCGACCCGGGCGAGCGCCAAGCCTGCACCATGTCGACGTGCCCGAGCCGCGGCTTGTCGCCGAACGACACGGAGCCGACATACGCACGCGCTTCCAGCGTCGCGTTGTCGACCACCAGCAAGGCGGCCGAAGTGCGCTCGGGCAGGTTCGAGAAATAGGCGGCGACACGTTCTTCGAGCGTGCGCTGCAGACCGGGATCGATCGTCGAGACGATGCGTTCGGCCTTCGGCTGCGCCGAGCGCAGGCGTTGCGCCAGCAGTGCCGCCGACAGCGGCGGTTGCAGGGCGCGCGAGACGACGCCTTCGATGCGTGCGTCGTCGACGCTGGCTCGGCTCCAGACACCTAGCGCGACCATGCGATCGAGCACCTTGTCGCGCGCGACGCGCGCGGCTTCCGGATGGCGATCCGGACGCAACCGGCTCGGCGCCTGCGGCAGGACCGTCAGCAAGGCCGCCTCGGCCTGCGACAGGCGCGCGGCCGGCTTGCCGAGATAGGCCCAGCTCGCGGCTTCGACGCCCTGGATCGTGCCGCCGAACGGCGCGCGCTCGAGATACAGCGTGAGGATGTCCTTCTTCGACAGGTGTGCCTCGAGCTGCAGCGCGCGCAACAGCTGCTTGGCCTTGCCCCACGGCGTGCGCGTATGCGGGTCGAGGATGCGCGCGACCTGCATCGTCAGCGTCGAGCCGCCCGAGACGATGCGGCCGCGCCGCAGCATCTGCCCGCCCGCACGCAGCAGCGCCGCCGGATTGATGCCGGGATGGCGCCAGAACCAGCGGTCTTCGTAGTTGAGCAGCGCCTGCAGGTACAGCGGGGAGACGCGCTCCGGCGAGGTCGGATAGCGCCAGATGCCCTCCGCATCCGCGAACGCGCGCAGCGGCATGCCGTCGCGCGCGACGACCAGAGTGCTGGTGTCGCGCGTTTTCGGCAATGGCGGCGGAAACGCGAGATCGAGGATCAGCAGCGCAGACAGCATGACGACGCTACCCCAGCGCAGCCAGGGCAGCCAGCGACGGAACCGTGGCGATCGCTCTTCGCGCGCTGACCCCAGCCCGTCATTCCCGCGCAGGCGGGAACCCAGTGACTTGGCTTTTCGGATGATGATCCCTGACATCAAAGTCGCTGGGTTCCCGCCTGCGCGGGAATGACGAGCGGAAGAAGAACTCCCGCTCGGTTCCCGCTTACCGATTGGCTCGTCGAGCTTACTTCGGCTGTACCACGGTGATCGACCCTGGCACCGACTTGCCGACGCCGCGCAGGTCGGGCCGATACATATCCTCGACCAGCGGCGGCGGTGCCGTGTACGTGCCCGGCGTGACCGCGCGCACCAGGTAGAACACGCGCGCGACGCTGCCGGCATTGAGTTTCAGCGCGGCGACGTAGCGATCCTCGCGGTACTCCTCGTGCTGCACGTCGGCGGCACTGGCGCGGTCGGTGACCTCGATGCCGTCGACCACCACGTCGGCCCATTGCTTGGCATCGCTGAGGTTGAAGTTCTCGATCTCCAGTCCCGCCGGCAACAGGTCCGTCAGCAGCGCGTCGGGCATGTCGCGATCGGCGGTGATGCTGACGCCGACGATCAGGGCTTCGCCTTCGGCCAGCGGACCGGGCTTCCATTCCTTGCCGTCGGTGCCGTACCACTTGCGCTCGACCTTGATCTGGCCGAGGTCGGGTTCGGGCGCGCGGCGCGGCACGCCGGCGATCTCGAGGCTGGCATACAACGGCGGCTCGCCTTGGGGAATGAAGCGAACGCCCTTCGACAACGCGTCGAAATCGAAGCTGCGGCCGACGATGCGCGCAGCGGCGATCGCCTCGTCGCTGTCGCCGGTGCGCATCGTGCCGGAGACGCGCTTGTCCTGATCGGCCATGAGTGCCTTGCCGAGCCGCGCGATCGCGACCTGTTCCTGCGTGCTGAGGTAGAACCAGCGGCTGTTACGGCGCGCGTCGAGTTCACGACCCAGGTCGACCGCCTTGGCGTCGTAGGCAGGCTTGGCGAGATCGCGTTCGTGCGTCAAAGCGATCATCAGCGCAACATCGCGCAGCGGACTGCCGTAGTCGCCGAGATACCCCGGGCGATCGCCCTTGAACGAGAAGCCCGCATCGATCGCCCTGCCGCCGCGCGCCTTGTCACCTTGCAGCGACAGGGCCAGGCCGAGGTGCACCAGCGGCAACCCGGTCAGCACGTTCTTGCGCTCGTTGTCGTAGAGCGCGCGCAGCGTGCCGAGCGGCGCGCGGTTGACGCGCGCGAGCACGTAACCGGCATGCGCCTGATAGGCGAACTTGAGGTGCGAGCGGTGATCCTGCCCGTAAAACTCGTTGCCGCCGCCCAGCAGGTCCTCGTTGAGGCGCTGCAGCGCCTTCTGCAACATCGCGTCGGGAACCGCGAAGCCGCCTTCGCGCGCGTCGAGCAGGAACTCGACGATGTACGGCGTCAGCGCGGCGTTGACGTAACCGTCGTCGCCCCACATCGAGAAGTGGCCGGAGCTGACCTGCATCGAGGCCAGGCGTCCGAACGCACCTTCCATGCGCTGGCGGCGGCTGTTGGCGTCGATGCCCTTGGCGCCGAGCATCTTCGCCGTGGCCGGATCGAGGATGAGCGCTGCGTAGCCCTTGCTCGTGGTCTGTTCCGCGCAGCCGTACGGATAGTCCAGCGCGCCCTGCAGCGCACTCGCGAACGGGATCGGCGGCAACGCGCTGACCGTCATGCGCGCGGTGACCGAACCCGGCATCAGACCGTCGGCGAATCCGGCGTCGAGCGTCACCGCCGCAAGCGAATCCAGCACCTGGGTACGGGCGCGCAACACCGACGGCCACGCCGGCCGCACCGGCATGTCGTAGCTGCGATCGACCTTGTAGCCATTGCCGTCTACGCGCACGCGTACGCGCGCGGTCGAATAGCCTTCGTTTGCGGTCAGCGGGAAGCTCAATGTCGACTTGCCCTCGCTCGCGATCTTCGCAGCGCGCGCGCCATCGCCGATCGAAACCGGCCCGATGCCATCCACGCGCACCTTGAAATCGCCCGGCTTGCCGGTGAAATTGGTCAGGTCGAGCGTAACCGTGCTGCGGTCGCCCGGCGCGAGGATCCGCGGCAGGCTGGCCTCGGCCACGATCGGCGCGCGGATCACGCTTTCGGTGTCGCGGTTGCCATACTGGTCGCCGGAGAACACCAGCGCCGAGACGCGCAGCGTGCCGTTGAAATCGGGCACCTGCAGGCTGATACGTGCGATGCCCTTGGCATCGAGTTTCACCGCGCCCGCGAAAAGGTCGACCGTCTGCACGCGCGAAGTCGGCCGCCGCGCCTGCGGCAACGCCCCCAGCGGCATGTCCCCGCCGAAGCGGATCTTCGCGGTGCTGCCCTCGAAGCTCTCGATGACACGCCCGTAGAGATCGTACGCATCGACGCCCAGGCGCCGCTGCGCGAAGAAGTGCTTGTTGGCATCCGGCACCGGGAAGCGCGTGATGTTGAGGATGCCGACATCGACCGCGGAGATGGTGACGTAGGCTTCCTTGCCGGCCAGTTGCGGCGCGCTGACCGTCACCGGCATCGCCCGTTCCGGACGCATCAGTTTCGGTGCCACCAGCCCGATCGCGACGCGGCGCGC
>JACMKK010000380.1 GCA_014380115.1 Luteimonas sp.
GCCGATCCGCTTCGAGCAGGGCCATTTCTGCCGCAACGGCGCGATCGATCCGTCGAAGACCGCGGCCGGCAAACAGGCCGCGGCACTGGGCTGGCTGGTGACCAGCGAGCAGCAGGCGGCCGGGTACACCGCCATCGGCGTCTTCAGTCGCGGCAGCCAAGGCACTAGCGGCACCTGCTTCATTGCCGACGGCAACATCGTGATCTACCGCGACGCGCGGCCGGTCGCCATCGTCTACGGCGACGTGCCCGTGGACGACGAAGGCGGCAGCATCGGCGGCGTCGTGGCGACGCTCACCGCCGGCCGCTTGCGCATCTCGGACTGGACGCCGGTCGGGTCCGAAAGCGCGGACATCACGCTCGCGCCCGATCGCATCGACGTGGTCGCCATCGCGGAAAAGGAAACCGCCTGCGGCGACATCACCGTGCCCAACATCCGCGGCAAGTCGATCCCGCAGGCGCGCACGCTGCTGGCGCCGTTCGGCTGGAGGCCCGCGGTGTTCGGCGATGCCGCGAGCAAGGACAACCCCTATGACGCGGCGCGCGACTACCGGAACGAGGGCCTGACAGAGTTCGAAACCTGCTCCGGCACCGGCTACGGCTTCTGCAGCGTGCGCTATGACCACCGCTCAGGCGCGGTGCTCGGCGTGACCACGGTGGGCGACGGCACGCCGACCGTCTCCGGGGTGTCCGTGACCTGCCCCAAGGCAAGACGCAGCTGACCGTCCGCCCCGTCTTTGCCTTGCCCGGGCTTACTCCGTAGACTCGCTGACCCGAGCGCGCAGATGTCGCGCTCGGGTTCCAGCGGAGAGGTGTCCGAGCGGTTGAAGGAGCACGCCTGGAAAGTGTGTAAGCGTCTAAACCGCGCTTCGGGGGTTCGAATCCCCCTCTCTCCGCCAGTTTTTTCGTCAGCAAGCTTCAAGCGCGTCCCGCTCCATCGCAATCATGAGGCGGGCGCCGTCTCTATGGTGGCTCCGTCGGCCCCTCGCGACGCTAGGTCGAAAACCCCGCCAGGGCCGGAAGGCAGCAACGGTATCGATCGACGCGGGTGCCGAGGTCAGCCGGCGGGGCCATCGCCATTCAGGCCGTGCTATCTGGCGACGATGCCGAGCGCATCGGGTTCCTTGCCGGTCTTCCAGCGTTCTACCACTTTCCACGAACCGGTATCGATCACCGCGATCTCGTTGCCGCCGCTGATCGCGACGTAGACGCGCGGCCTGGCCGGGTCGGCGATCACGCCGATCGGCAGCGCCGCCTTGCCGAGCATCGTGTCCTGGTAGTCGCCATCCACCTCGTCAAGCGCGACCGTGGCGACACGCGTGAAGTCCTTCGTATCGAACACTGCGAGCTCTGCCGCTTTAGCATTGGTGACCAGGGCGCGGCTGCCGTCGGCGGTGAAGGCGACGCGGATCGGGAAGCCGTCGCTGCGTAGCGTCCTGCGGACGGCCAGGGTCGCAGGATCATGCACGGTCACGGTGCCCGCTTCGCGGTTGCTCACCCACACCGAACCGTCGCGATGCACGGCGATGCCTTCTGCGCCTGCACCGGATTCGACTTCATCGGTCTTGCGCGCTGCCGCAAGGTCGATGCGCGAAACCGTCCCGGCCTCGATCTTGCTGACATAAGCGGTCTTGCCGTCCGGCGAAACGGCGACCATATGGCCGCGGCCCTCGCCGACCGCGATCGCGCGCTCGACCTTGCCCTTGTCGATGTCGACGACGAGCAGGGCGCCACTGTCCTCCGTGGTGACCAGCGCACGCCGGCCGCCGGCGAGGACGCGCGCGCCGTGCGGATGCGTGTGCTTGCCAAGATCGACCGTGCGCAAGACCCTGCCTGTTGCCGTGTCGACCACGCTCAGCGTATTGCCCGGTTGCTGGTGGCCGTATTCGGTAACGAGCGCGATCCGCTGATCGGCGCTGACCGCGATCTCGTGCGGCCCCTGCCCTGTCGCGAACTCGCCGAGCTTGCGGCCGTCTTCGAGGCCGATCCGCCAGACCGTGTCGTCCGACTTGTTGCCGACCAGCAATTCGTCCTGCGCAAGCGCCGGCCCAGCCAGCAGCAGGCACGGCAGCAGGCAGCGGAACATCGTCGTCATGCGGGCTTCTCCTGTTCGGGTTGAGGATGCAGCCACCCGGCGGCGCCGTCGGCATAGCGTTCATGCTTCCAGATCGGCACGCGCGATTTCACTTCATCGACGATGTAGCGGCAGGCGGCGAACGCGGCATCGCGATGCGCGGCGCTCGCACCGGCCCAGATCGCCAGTTCGCCGATCGCCAGCTCGCCGGTGCGATGCACGCAGCGTGCGTCGACGATCTCGAACTTCGCCAACGCCTCGTCGACGATCCGTTCGCCCTCGGCTTCGGCCAGCGCCGCGTAGGCTTCGTAGCGCAGGCCGCGCACGGTGCGGCCGTCGTTGTGGTCGCGGACCCAGCCTTCGAAGCTGGCGCAGGCGCCGGCACGAGCGTCTAGCAGCGTGTCGCGCAGGGACGCGATGTCGATCAGGGTGTCGGACAATGCGAATCTCTTCATTTCCCGCTCATCGTGCTCGTCACGGAAATTCATCCTCCGCTGACTGGCGGTATGAAAGCGATCTCTCCGCCATCGCGCACCGGGTCGCCCCACTTCGCGAACGCGCCATCCACCGCGACGCGCAAGCGGTCGATCGGCAACGCAAAACCATATCGCGTCCGCGCGGACTCATACAGCGTACGCAGGTCCGGCGCCTCGGTTTCGAGGCGCTCGCTGGCCACGCCCGCGGCGTCGCGCAGGCTTGCGAAGTACAGCACCGTCACGCGCGCCATCAGCTGCCCTTCCCGAAATCCCGCTTGCCGCCGCGTTTGCCGAGCAGTTTCGCCGGACCCAGCACGATCGCATGCGACAACGCCTTGCACATGTCATAGACCGTCAGCGCGGCCACCGTGGCGCCGGTCAGCGCCTCCATCTCCACGCCGGTCCGGTGGGTGGTCTTCACCGCGCATTCGATGCGCAGTTCGCGTTCACCGTGCCAGTCGATGGCGACGCGGCAACCGTCGATCGGCAGAGGATGGCAGAACGGGATCAGCTCGTGCGTGCGCTTGACGGCCATCGTGCCGGCGATGATCGCGGTCTCGACGATGCCGCCCTTCGCGCTGCGCAGGCCGCTCGCGTGCAGCTGTCGCGCGATTTCCGACGGAAAGCGCACGCGGCATTCGGCGATCGCCTCGCGCGCGGTCACCGCTTTCGACGACACGTCGACCATCGTCGGCAGGCCGTTGGGATCGATGTGGGTGAGTTCGGGTTTTGTTCTTTTCTTCATCTTCGCCTTGCGATCAACCGCCGATCAGAAACATCTCCACGTGCTTGCGTGGCACACCCACTGCCCCACGTAATTCGCTGTAGCGATCCGCGCGCCGCGACCACAGCCCGGCAACATGTGCGGCGAACGCCTCCTCGCCTAGTCCCAGCGTCGGTCTCAGGTCGGTGCCCTCGGCGGCGAACAAGCAGGTGTAGAGCTTGCCGTCGGCCGAGACGCGGGCGCGATGGCAGTCGCCGCAGAACGGTTCGCTGACCGAACTGACGAAGCCGACTTCGCCCAGGCCATCCTCGAAGGCATAGCGCGACGCGACCTCGCCGCGGTAGTGCGGATCGAGTGCGCGCAGCGGCCAGCGCGCGGCGATGCGGTCGCGCAGTTCCGCCGAAGGCAGCACGCGTGCGGCGTCCCAGCCGTTGCAGGTGCCGACGTCCATGTATTCGATGAAGCGCACGATGTGGCCGCTGCCGCGGAAGCGTTCGATCAACGGCAGGACCTCGTTCTCGTTGACGCCGCGCTGCACGACGCAATTGAACTTGATCGCAGTGAACCCGGCCGCCTCGGCTGCCGCGATGCCGGCAAAGACGTTTTCGACGTCGCCGCGGCCGCCGGACAGCTCCCGGAACAGGCCGGCATCGAGCGCGTCGAGGCTGATCGTCAGCCGCCTCAGTCCTGCCTCGCGCAACGCGCCTGCCTGCGCGGCCAACAGCGAGCCGTTCGTGGTCAGCGCGATGTCGTCCAGACCGGCGATCGTCGTGAGCCGCGCGACCAGTTCGGGCAGGCGCTTGCGCAGCAGCGGCTCGCCGCCGGTCAGGCGCAGCTTGTTCACGCCGAGCCGCACGAAGGCGCGCACCAGCGTTTCGATCTCGTCGAAGCTCATGCGCGATGCCGCGTCGAGGCCGTGGTCGTCGGGGATGCGATCGGCAGGCATGCAGTACGGGCAGCGGAAATTGCAGGCCTCGATCACCGACAGCCGCAGGTCGCGCAGCGGCCGTCCGCGCACGTCGAGCGGGAGCGATGCGTCGCGCAGGGTGGCGTTCATGACGGTTCGACCCTGGCCGGTGCCGGATCTTTCAAGCTTACGACCTCGCCCGCATGCGCGACGCGATGACCGCGCGCGGCGAGCGTCTCGCCGTCGGCCGCGCTGGCGTAGTGGTAGAGGATGCAGCGCGCGAGCAGTTCGCGCGGATATTCGCGCTCGAGGTCGTCGACGCCGCTGTGCGACGGATTGCCGTGCAAGGCGCAGTCGTGCGCGATCAGCTCGCCGGCATCGGCGTGTTTGGCCAGGGCTTCCGGGATCGGGCGCGTATCGCCGGTCCAGACCACGCTGCCACGCAGCCGCAGGCCATAGGCGGTGTCGGGCCAGTGATGCCGCACCGGGAAGACTTCGAAGCGGATCCCGTCGTGCCAGAACGCCGCGCCGACCGGGATCACCTGGAACGCGTCCCAGAAATTGACGCCGCCCTCGGCCAGCGCATTCGGATAGTCGCCGACGCGTTGGTGCAGCAAGGGCACGACGGTCGCCGGCACGTACAGTCGCACCTTGCCGCGTCGCGCCTCATCGAACCAGGTCGCCACGAACAGGCGCTCGAAACCGCCGACATGGTCGAGATGCGTATGCGTGACGAACAGCGCGCGCGGTGGTTCGCCGTAGTGGGCGATGAAGGCCTCCAGGCCCTCGCTGCCGCAATCGATCGTCAGCCATGGCGCGCCATCGCGCTCGATGGTCGCCATCGCCGAGCCGAGTTGCGGCGCCGCCGCAGCGTTGCCGACCCCATGGAAGCGCAGTGACCAGGCCATCAGTATCCCTTCGCCCAGGCGCCGTCGTAGGCGCCACGCAGGCGCGCGAAATCGCTATCGATCGCCTCGATGCTACGCGTGCCGCGCAGCTTCAACAGCGAACGCTTCAGGCGCGCCAGGTTGCGTTCGCGCCATGTCGTCGCGGGAATGCGCAGCGTGCTGCGATCGAGATCGATCAGCCAACCGCAACCGGTGGCGTCGAACAGGATGTTGTGCGCGTTGAGGTCGGCGTGATCGAGCCCGACGCGATGGAAGCGCGCGATGAGGCGGCCTGTTTCCTCCCACGGCGCATCGCGACCGGCTACCGCTGCCCGATCGGCGAGCGAGCGCACGCCGACCAGTCGCTCGAGCAGGATCGAGGCGCGATAGGTGAGGCCATCGCGCCGGTACTCGGCACCGATCGGCCGCGGCACCGGCAGGTCGCGGCGCAGCAGTTCGCGCAGCAGCCGGAACTCGGCGAAGCTGCGCACTTTATCGGCGCCGCGCCACAGGTGCCGGTCGCGGCTGATGCGCGCCGCCCAGCCGCC
>JACMKK010000381.1 GCA_014380115.1 Luteimonas sp.
GCGCGACCGCGTGCAAACGCTCAAGGAAATGTCGGAGCGCGCGGCGGTCTGGTATCGCCCGCTCGAGTATTACGACGATGCGGCCGTCGCCAAGCATTTGACCGCGGCCGCTGCCGCGCCGCTGGCTGGCGCGCGCGAGCGCCTCGCCAAATTGCCGTCATGGACGGCCGAAGCGGTCGGCGTCGCGCTGCACGAAGCCGCCGAAGCGCTCGGCCTTGGCATGGGCAAGATCGCGCAGCCGCTGCGGGTGGCGATCACGGGGACGCAGGTGAGTCCTGATATCTCGCAGACGGTTTACCTGGCCGGTCAGGACGAGGCGCTGAAGCGCATCGATGCGGCTCTAGGGCGCATCGCGGCGGCTTAATGCTTTTGCTCGTCATTCCCGCGAAGGCGGGAATCCAGTGCCTTTCGTTGCATAAAGTCGCTGGATCCCCGCCTTCGCGGGGAAGACGGCCAACTTATTCGCGCACTCCAACAGCTTCGGCAGTCTGCTTCCCTTGAGTCCGTACGCCCCAGCCACCATCATTCCCCCATGTCCCGCCACACCTGCACCGACCCCAAGCACCATGTCCACGACGCCGCCGGCTTCGTCGGCGCAGTCGAGCGCGCGTGCCAGGAGCGCGGCTTGCGTCTGACGCCGATCCGGGCGCGGGTGCTCGGTTTCATCGCCGACGCCGGCAAGCCGCTCAAGGCCTACGACCTGCTCGAGCAGGTGCGCGTGGGCGAGGGCGCGGGCGCCGCGGCGCCACCGACGGTCTATCGCGCGCTCGATTTCCTGCTCGCCAACGGCTTCATCCACAAGTTGCAGTCGGTCAACTCGTTCGTCGCCTGTCACCATCCGAGCACGACGCAGCATTCGGTGCCGTTCCTGATCTGCGACCGCTGCCACTCCGCGGTCGAGCTCGAAGACAAGCACGTGGTCGACCTGCTCGACGAACGCGCGCGCGTGCTCGGCTTCGTGCCGCAGGCGCAGACGCTGGAAGTGCACGGCCTGTGCGGCGATTGCGCGGCCAAGGCCGCCTGAGGCGCTAGGCGATCGCAGGCCGCAACACGCGCAGCTGCAACGACATGGATGTGGGGGCCATGCGCTTGAAGGCCCACGACACACGGCCGGCGCGATCACGCCGGTGAACACGGCCTCGCACGGCGACGCATGTCGCTGCGATCAGACGGGAATCGCCAACGACTGGTGCGCGAACACCCCGGCCAGCACGCCGCCGGCCGAAGCGAGCGTGGCATTGCTCATCGCGCTCGCAGCATCGCCGGCGGCGAACACACCGGCTACCGTCGTCGCCTGCTTCGCATCGACGCGGATCACGGGCCCCTGCGGTCCGTCGTCGAACGCGCATCCGAGCAATTCCGCCAACGCGCTCGAGGGTCGTGTCCTGGTGGCGACGAACAAAGCCGACAGCGTGACCTCGCGGCCGTCGGCGAGGACGATGGTTTCGTAGCCATCGACGGCCGTGGTCATCGCCAGCACCGGCACGGCTTCGATGCGCACGCCGCGCGTCGCCAGCGCGCTGCGCTGCGCATCGTCGAGCGCGAACGATGCGTCCGCGAACAGCACCACCTCGCCCCAGTCTGCGACCAGCAGCGCCTGGTGCACCGATCCTGGCATCGTCGCCAGCACGCCGAGCGTGCTGCCCGCGACCTCGTAGCCGTGGCAGTACGGGCAGTGCAGTACGGTGCGTCCCCAGCGCTCGCCCAGGCCGGGGATCGTCGGCAGGTCATCCTCCACGCCGGTGGCGAGCACCAGTCGTGCAGCGTGCGCGCGAGCGCCGGACGCGAGCGTCAGGAAGAAACCGGCGTCGGTGCTTTGCGCTGCCACGACTTCATCGTGCTCGAAAGTGACGGTCGGATAGGCGAGCAACTGCTCGCGCCCGATGCGGGTGATCGCCTGCGGTATGCGCCCATCCTGTCCGAGGAAGCCATGCGAATGCGCCGCGAACCGGTTACGCGGCCGCCCCGCGTCGACCACCAGCACCCGCCGACGCGCGCGTGCGATCTGCATCGCCGCCGAAAGGCCGGCGAAGCTGCCGCCGACCACGATCACGTCATGTCGATTCGGCGCTGCAGCCACGCTCAAAAGAACACCCGAACGCCCGCGCTGACATTGCGCCCGGGCAACACCACGACATCCTTCAGGAACGAGGTATGCACGCGGCCGACCTGGTCGGTCAGGTTGTTGCCGTCGAGGAACAGTTCCCAGCCGAGCGAATCGGAGGAATCCCAGTGATAGGCGAAGTGCGCATCGACCAGCGTGTAGCCGGCGGTCGGCGTCTCGCCGACGGCGACGTCGTCCTGCTTGTCGTAGCGCAGCGCGCCGATCGAAGCACGCCAGGCATTGGCGTCCCAGCGCAGGTCGGCGCCGACGCGCGACGGTGCGATGCGCGGCAGGTTGCCGCCTTCGTCGAGCGTGGCGCGGACGCGATCGCCGAACACGCGCAGATCGAGTTGGCCGGCTTCGTTGTCGACGAGGTGGGCGATGCCTTCGACCTCGAAGCCGCGGAACTTCGCATCGTCCTGCGTCCACAACCGGATCGGCAA
>JACMKK010000049.1 GCA_014380115.1 Luteimonas sp.
ATGATGATGGGTGCCATCGGCGTCGTGTTCGGCGATATCGGCACCAGTCCGCTATACACGATCAAGGAAGCCTTCTCGCCGCACTACGGCCTGAGCCCCGATCACGCCACGGTGCTGGGCATCCTGTCGCTGGTGTTCTGGTCGCTGGTGCTCGTGATCACCGTGAAGTACGTGCTCGTGATCATGCGCGCCGACAACGATGGCGAGGGCGGCATCATGGCGCTGACCGCGCTGGCGCAGCGCACGTTGCCCGCGGGATCAAAAGCGACGTATGCGATCGGCATCCTCGGCGTATTCGGCGTCGCGTTGTTCTTCGGGGACGGTGTGCTGACGCCGGCGATCTCGGTGCTATCGGCGGTCGAGGGCATCGAGGTGGCCACGCCCGCCCTGCACAGCTGGGTCTTGCCGGTGACCATCGCGGTGCTCGTCTTCCTGTTTGCGACGCAACGCTTCGGCACCAGCGTGGTCGGACGAGCGTTCGGCCCGATCATCGTGCTGTGGTTCCTGGCGCTTGCCGCCATCGGTGTGCTCAACATCAGTGGCAATCCGGAAGTGTTGAACGCGCTCAATCCCTGGTGGGGCCTGCGCTTCTTCGTCGACCACGGCTGGCATGGCATCTTCATCCTGGGCGCCGTGGTGCTGGCCGTGACCGGCGGCGAAACGCTGTATGCCGACATGGGGCACTTCGGGCGCCGGCCGATCCAGTACGCCTGGAACTTCCTCGTGCTGCCCGCGCTGACCATCAACTACCTTGGCCAGGGCGCATTGCTGCTCACCAATCCCAAGGCCGTCGAGAACCCCTTCTATCTCGGCGTGCCCGAGTGGGCGCTCTATCCAATGGTCGGACTGGCCACGGCCGCCACCGTCATCGCCTCGCAGGCGGTGATCAGCGGCGCCTATTCGGCCACCCGGCAGGCGATCCAGCTCGGCTACCTGCCGCGCATGGCCATCCGCCATACGTCCAGGGAGACCATCGGTCAGATCTACATCCCGTCCATCAACTGGTTGCTGATGCTGGCGGTCATCGCCACGGTGATCGGCTTCGGTAGTTCGACGGCGCTGGCGACGGCCTACGGTGTCTCGGTCACCGGCACCATGCTGATCACCAGCATCATCCTGATCGTGGCGATGCGCGCGCGAGGGAGGATGCCCAACTACGTCTTCTGGCCGCTGGCGGTGCTGTTCGTCTTCGTGGACGTGGCCTTCCTGTTCGCCAACCTGGTCAAGTTCAAGGACGGCGCGTGGTTCCCGATCGCATTGGGCATCGTGGTGTTCACACTGCTACGCACTTGGGGGCGCGGACGCCAGTTGCTGCAGGCGGAAATCCTCAAGGACGGGATCAGGCTCGATACGTTCCTGCCGGGCCTGATGCTCTCACCGCCGGCGCGGGTGCCGGGCACCGCGGTTTTCCTGACCGCGCAGAAGGGCATCGTGCCAAAGGCCCTGCTGCACAATCTCAAGCACAACAAAATACTGCATCAGCGCAATGTGCTGCTGACCGTCGAGACCAAGGCCATTCCGTTCGTCCCGGAAGATTCACGACTCACCATCGAGACCATCGGCAACGACTTCTATCGCGCGACGATCCGTTACGGTTTCATGGAAACACCGGATGTTCCGCTGGCATTGATGCGATCGAGCGATCGAGGTGGCATCTGCTTCGATCCGATGGACACGACCTACTTCGCCAGCCGCGAGAGCATCGTCGCCAGCCCGCATCGCGGAATGCCGATCTGGCGTGATCACCTGTTCGGGTTCATGCATCGCAATGCCGCGCCGGCCACCGATTTCTTCCGGATTCCGACGACCCATCTGGTCGAACTCGGCACGCCGGTGGAGATCTGATGCCTCCGGTGAAACGCATCAGGTTCTGCAGGACGAACGTGCACTTGCGGCTTGTCCTGTTGAAGGACCCGATTGCAGTGGGCTTCTGAAGCTGGTCCATTTTCGCCGGACGACGGATGATGCAGGCATGTCTGACTTCACCGTCCAGCCCCTGCTGAAAACGCCGACCGTCGCGGTCTGGGACATGTGCTGCGAGGGCAGCGGCCAGCACGAGCGCATGGCGGAGTGCGCGAACGCCACCCATCTGGTGTTTCCCTATCGCGGCCTCTATGTCTGCCACCTGGCAGACACCCCCGCCGTGGCCGAGGCGGGTCAGGTCCTGTTCTTCAACGCCGACAACGACTATCGGATCAGCCATCCGGTGCCAGGCGGCGACGCCAGTCTGGCGGTGGTCATCGAAGAAACGATGCTGCGTGAACTCGCTCCGAAGACCTTGTTGCGAGAGGGCGCCGTCTTGGCTTTCCGGCAGCAACGCTTGCGGATCGATCCGCGGGCGCAGGCGCTCGTCGCACTGTTGCGGCACAGCCTGCGCGAGAACATCGCCGAATCCCTGGAAGCCGAGAGCCTGGCCCTGACCCTCGCGCAACGCTCGCTGGGGCCACGCACCACGCATGCAGCGGGCGCCAGTGCCGGTCGGCAGCGGCTCGTGGACCGGGCCAAGCTGGTCCTGGCGAGCGATCTGTCGAGGCGCTGGTCGCTGGCCGACATCGCCGCCGAGGTCGGCGTTTCGGCGGTCTATCTCACGCAGGTGTTCCAGCAGGTCGAAGGCCTGCCGCTGTATCGCTACCAGTTGCGCCTGCGGCTGGCGCGTGCGCTGGACTTGCTGGGGCAATACGACGACCTGAGCAAGCTGAGCCTCGACTTGGGGTTCTCCAGCCACAGCCACTTCAGCGCTGCGTTCCAGCAGGCCTACGGCCGCTCGCCGACCGAGTTCCGTCAGTCGGCCTTGCATCGCTAGGGCAGGCTGCGGCAGATCGCTAAAGATTCCGACAGCGGCGCTCGTTGAGGCGTGGCCTACTGTCCACACCCGGATTCGGGTCGTTACGGAGAGTGTCATGACGGAGAGAACCTGCGCGGCTTGCGACTGCCCGCTGGATGGAAATTCCATTCAGGTCAAGATCGGTGGCAAGGCCGTGGAAGTATGTTGCGACGAGTGCGCGGTGAAGCTGAAGGAAGCGCATAGCTCGGCAACCGGGCCCGGGAACGGCTGAGCTTCTTCCCTGAAGCACGTTTGCCAGAACCTGGTGGGGAAATCCGCACGCACTGACGGGCGGGTCCCCGGCGAGAGGCCTCGCGCTTTCGCCGTCTGAAAGTCTCTGCCGCCACCGCCACTCGGCGTGGCGGTGGACATCCGGCCAATACGCGCCCATTCCAATTTCAACACGGTAGCGACTGCTCAAACGTCGCTGCAATGGACCGTGTGCGAGCGGACGGTAGGACATCGCCTCACGGAAACCCTCATCAACGCTGGGAATGACGCAATGAACCGCAGAGGATTCATCACGATGGCAGGCAGCACGCTGGCGGCCGGAGTGATCGCTGGATGTGTGGGACGCAGTATCGGCGCGACTTCCGCAAGTGCGAATGGGGCGATGGAGGCTGCGGCCTTCCATGCCGCCCGGCGCTACGCGAAAACCCCGTTCGGCAACATCGCCTACGTCGAGCGCGGCACCGGCGCGGCTGCGCTGTTCCTGCACGGCTTCCCGCTCAACGGTTTCCAGTGGCGGGGCGCGCTCGATCGCCTCTCGCCGTACCGCCGCTGCATCGCGCCGGACTTCCTGGCGATGGGCTACACGCAAGTCGCCGAGGGGCAGGACGTGGGACCGGAAGCGCAAGTCGCGATGCTCGTGTCGCTGCTGGATACGCTGGCGATCGCGAGCGTCGACCTGGTGGCGAACGACAGCGGCGGCGCCGTGGCGCAACTGCTCATGGTCCGTCATCCGCACCGCGTTCGCACCTTGCTGCTCACCAACTGCGACGTCGAGACCGACAGCCCGCCGCCGGCGCTGCTGCCGGTTATCGAACTGGCGAAGCAGGGCCGGTTCGTCGACGAGTGGTTGGGCGCATGGTGGGACGACAAGACACTGGCGCGTTCGTCCCAGGGAATCGGCGGCATGTGCTACGCCGATCCGTCGCAGCCGACCGACGAGGCGATCGATACCTATTTCGGGCCGCTGCTGGCCACCACGCGGCGCAAGACGCTGGCTCACGCCTACGCGATCGCACTCGAGCGCAACGCGTTGCTCGGCATCGCGTCGGACCTCAAGCGCAGCACCGTGCCGACCCGAATCGTGTGGGGCGTGGGCGATACGATTTTTTCGCCGGAAAGCCCCGGCTATCTCGACCGCACCCTGGGTAACTCCCGCGGCGTGCGGCGACTGGAACGCAGCAAGCTGTTCTGGCCCGAAGAGCGCCCTGATGTCATCGCCGAAGAAGCGCGCCTGCTGTGGAACGCATGGGTGCCGCAGACCACTGCCCGGCGATAACGCTGCAGATTTTTCGACAGCGATGTTCGAGCCACGCGACATCCAGACAAGGAAAAGCCAAATGCGACGCTTCGATAACGGCACCTGGAAGACTATTGGCGACGGGTCGGATATCCGGAATCCCGTGGGGCTCAGCTTTTCAAGGTAGATATCACCTCAAGAATGCGGTGATATGTTTTATGGCCCATTTTTTGGGCTATTTGCCGAAGCAGATTAGGAGGGTAGCCATTACCTAGCTCGGTAACTCGTTGACCTACCATAGAAATTGTTTGATTGACTCGCGCCAGACCGCAGTGTGACTATTTGTTACACCTCAAATTAGAGGTCTACTTAGCGTTAGGCCCCGGCGCGGCCAATCTCGTTGATCCAATGCTGAGTGGAATAAGGAGAGGGTTATGAGCAAGAGCACCGATGAATTAGCGGCTGACATCCTAGTTGCCGCGCTCGCAAGCGCGCAGATTCGAACGGAGAGTG
>JACMKK010000382.1 GCA_014380115.1 Luteimonas sp.
CGACGAGCAAAAGCGGGTCGCGTTGGACACGATCGCCGATGTCGAGGCCTCCGGTCTCTGGCCGGGCAAGGTCGTGACCGAGATCGCGCCAGCCGGGCCGTTCTGGGAGGCCGAGGCCGAGCACCAGGATTACCTCGAGCGGCTTCCGAATGGCTACACCTGCCACTTCATCCGACCGGACTGGAAGCTGCCCGCGCGGGCGAAGTGAGACGACGCAGCCGTCCGTGGAAGGCGACACACCATTCGCGAAGTTCGGCTCAGACACGTTCGTGGTCGTCGAGAACTGGGCTTCGATGGCGGCCTTGCGTGCGCATGGCCGCCCAGCAATGCTGAAGTTTGAGGATGCGAACGAGAAAGGGTGATGCGCTGACGCGCGCGTGGTGATTCTCAGAGAGATCGAGGAGCACAACGGCCGCCTGCGGTTCTACACGGATGAGCGAGCCCGCAATGTCGCCCAGATGAGGATCGCGCCGACCGGTTGCCTCGTCATGTGGTCGCCGGCGCTCCATTGGCAGGTACGCTGCCATGTCCGGCTGACCCTGGACGTCTCGGGGCTCGCCGCCACATCGCGGTGGGCAAAGATTCGCTTCACGCCGGCCGCCAACGACTACCTGTCGAACATGCCGCCCGGCGCTCCACTGCAGGACGTGCCGGATGGTGGCAGCGGCAGCGGCGCCGTTTCGCGCGCCCATTTCGCCGTCGTGAGTGCCGAGGTGTATCGCTTGGACTGGCTCGAACTGGCGCCGACCGGTAACCGTCGCGCGATGTTCGATGCTGAGGGCGAACGATGGGTCCAGCCATGATCTCGATCCCGGCGGCGGCGGAGGAACGCCGCGGATGCCATGCCACTTGTTTTTGGGCGCTGTGCGGCTCCTTTTAGGTCGAAAGCGTAATGGCACCTCTCGGCCAATTCCGGTCGGCCAGCAACGGCCGCTTTGGCGGCTGCCACTTGCCACGCCTGAAAACTTCCCTATCCTGGGAAGTAAGCAGTCTCTGCACTAAGGGTTCGATATCACTCCAAGCCGCCACTTCCCCTCAGATACTTTGCGAGCTCAGGAAGGCGCGAGCTCGCCCTGATCCGTTGCCTTCATCGACCGGTCTTCACTGGGGAAGGGTGATCGGCATAAGTACGGCAGCGGCCGTCGCGCATCGCTCTCAGCAGTCGCTGCAGATCGCCATCGAGCGCACGCACGGATTGAAGACGCTGCAGACCAGCGTGTCTGGGTCGACGACTAGCGCGCAGCGCGACCCAGATCCCTTACCTCCCCGATATAGCGATGCCAGCCGCGCAGCCAGCACCGCGCGTCTCGGCGGGATCGAGGTAGCGCCTGCCCCGATGCCGTGATGCGGGTACAGCCGGTGCGACAGCTCTGACACTAGGCGCGGCGGTACAACCACCGTGTGCGAATCCTCGTAGCTTGTGGTGACGCCCTACCTCACGCCATCCTAGGCCCACAGTCGGGCGGCGAAATCAGCGCCGGCCTGGATCCGAGCACGGGACGTTCGATCGTCGCTGCGCAACGCGCCGTGGCGGCAGTGAGCGAGGTCAGCGCTGTTCTCATTACAAACCGGGCGGCCGTCGAAAGACAACCGTTTTTACAGTGTCAAGAGTGGCAGTCAGTTCACGCGGCGTTGGCCACATTGCTCCGCAACAGTTCAAGATCCTCAGTTTTGACGTCCACCGTTCGGATCGATGCCTAGAACTGCTCAGACAAGAACGCCTTTAAGACTCAAGTCTCGACTGCATGCGACCGATATCGTGCTCGTCTGCCCTGTTCGACGAGAATGAATCAAGCTCCGAGCGCGGCAGTTGCGCAACACTGTTTCCTGGGAGTACCTGCACATGACCACCGCGACACTGCAAACTGTTGTCTTCGGCAAGTCCGACGTCGAAAACGCGCTTTCGAAGATGAACGATGCGCAGCTCAACAAGCTAGCCTTCGGAGCCATCGAGCTCGACGCCACAGGCAAGATCCTCAAGTACAACGCCATCGAAGGTGAGATCACCGGCCGCGACCCCAAGGCCGTCATCGGCAAGAACTTCTTCACCGACGTTGCGCCCTGCACAAACCGGCCCGAG
>JACMKK010000050.1 GCA_014380115.1 Luteimonas sp.
CCCAAAAAAATAGCGCACGGCCCGAGAGAGGGTGGGCAGTGCGCAATGATCTCACTTGGATTGGGTTGTCTCGCCCTTGCCCGTAGTGTCGATCAAGCGTTTGCTGCCTGGTGTACCCGGACATGCCTTGTTTCGTTGCCGAAATTGCGCTTTCGCGCGGCAAACGAGAGCCTTCGCACCATTCAGCGGCCAGCGGCTTTCGCGATCCGGGCAAAGGCGATGTCGGTGCTGTTCTCGGTGATCGTCGGCAGGATCACGTGCTTGCGGTCCGAAGTGACCACGAACGGCGTATAGCCCAACGGACGCAGGCCGGGAAACTTGGCGAGCGTGCGATTCGTGCCGTCGGCCAGGGAGAAGGCGCGCAAGGTCGGAATATCGGCGCTGTCCGTTCCCGCGCCGCGCAGGTACCAGATGGTATCGTCGACCACGGTCCAGGCATCGCTGGCGGGCATCTGCAGCTTCTTGAGCGTACGCAGCCCGGCCTCGGCGACGATCTCCAGCTCGCGACGCGGGCGGTGCGGCGATCCCAGCAACAGCACGTCGATGCCGTTCATGCGCGTGCGTTCGACGCGCCAGGCGGACAGGGGCGTTTCCCTGCCGGCGCAGGCGATCACGCCAGGCCTGCGATCGCAGCCGTACAAGGCCCAGCGCTTGCCCTGCCAGGCGACGTACCAGATCGAACGCCCGTCTGCGGCGTACACGGCATTGCGCAGCGACGCCGGATTCTGCTCGATCCGTTGCCTGGATTCGTCGTCGAAGCGGTACTCCCACAACTCGTGTCGGCCGCGCGATCGAACGATGTACAGCACGCGCTGCCCATCGGGTGAGATCACGGGCATGTCCACGCGTGCATTCTGGTGCCGGGTCAGGCGTTCGGTGTGGCCGCTGGCGGTATCCAGCGACCACAACTGCGTGCTGCCATCGCGATCGGACACGAATACGATGCGGCGGCCGTTGGGCGACAGCGCAGCGGCGCGATCACGACCGGACGACGGCGCCAGCAAGCGCGGCGTGGCGCCATCGCGTAGCGGCAATTCGGCCAGCGAGGATTGCCAGTGCTCCATCTGGTACGTCACGTGCCAGTCGCGGGCGGCGACATCGGGCGCGGTCGCATCGATAAGACCGGTCGGCCGGAGGATGTGGTCCGACAGCAGGATCGAGTACAGCTCCTGCCGGCCTTCGTGATCGGAATCGAACACCAGCCCCGAGCCATCGGGCAGCCAGTCGAAGCCGTTGATCCGCGCGCGTAGTTCGGTCAGGCGCGTGACGCGCCCGTCAGCCACGGACATCAGGTAGATATCGGAGTTCGGGTTGCCGCCGCGGCGGAACGCAATCATGCGGCCGTCGGGTGAGAAGCGCGGGTAGAGGTCGAGGTTGTCCTCGGTGCGGTCGTATGCAAGCGCCTTCGGTCGCCAGCCACCGTCGTCGCTGACCAGCTGGATTCGCGCCCCGCCCACCTGGCCGGGCTCGACGGCGGTGTAGGCGAGGATGCCTGCGTCGGCCGGATTCCAGTCCAGGTAGATCACGCTGTCGGCAGCGCAGTGCAGCGCCGTCTGCCGCGAACCGTCATCGATGTTGACGATGCGGATTTCGCATTGATGTCCTTCCTGCCAGACATACGCCACCCGCCTGCCTTCCGGTGACCAGGCCGGTCGCTCGGCGTGATCACCCGGCGCGAGCGCGCGCGGCTGGGTGCCGTAAGACGACTGCAGGAACAGTTGCGGTTTTGCGCCAAGCCTTGCCGCACCGGTGTACACCAGCCAGTCGCCGCCCGCGTTCAATCGCGGGTTCACTTCGGGGCCGGTGGCGAAAGTGACTCGGCGCACGTCGGAGATCGCCAGTGGCGGCGCCGCCGGTGCGTGCTTGTCGCGCCACCAGAGCGCCAGCAGCGTGGCCAGTCCGATCACCGCCATCGCGGTAATCAGCGATGTGCGCCAGGCAAACCGGGCCGCGCGCTGCGAGGCGGCAGGCTGTACGGGCGCTTGCGGCGACGACGATGCGGGCACCGCTTGCGCAAGCACCTCTTCGGCGGCGGTTCCGGTGTCGGCCAGTTCGACCGACGCGATCAGCCGATAGCCGATCCTGGGAATCGTCTCGATGTACGCCGGCCGATCGAGCGTATCGCCGAAGGCGCGCCGCAACGCGGTGATCGCATGCGCGACGACGCCCGGGGTGACGTAAGTGCTTTTCCAGACGCGGTCGAGCAGTTCTTCGCGGGTCAGCGTGATGCCGGGCTGGCGCGCGAGTTCGAGCAGCACCGCCATCGCCTTGGGCTTGAGCCGCACCGAATGCGCATCGGAGTGCACAAGCAAGGCGCCCGGGTCGACCTGGAATTCGCCCACGCGCAAATTGCGCTTGTAGTCGTCGCTGCGGTCGGGCGTGGCGTCTGGGGACAAGGGCACCTGCGGTGCGACTTCCGTCGGATGACTGGGGGAGTTGCGTCGATTCCGCAGCACTGGGACATCCGAGTGCCCGCGACGTATCCACGGCGCCGGCGCGGCGGCGCGCGGGGATACCTATTTTATGCGCACCCTTGCGGCAGGCACATTCATCGATGCGCACTTGCGCGCAACTCCGCGTTCTGCCAGGCAGTCAGGCCGCGCGCGGCAAAGGCGCGGGTGCATCCTGGCGATAATCCGAAGCCGTGACGCCGACACGCTTCTTGAACAGCCGCGAGAAGGCGTAGCGGCTTTCGTAGCCGACGCTGGCGGCGACCTCGGCGATCGCCAGGTCGCTGTTCGCGATCAGCTGCTTGGCCAGTTCCATGCGTGCCCCGATGAGCAGGTCGTGCGGCGTGGAGCCGAACACGTCGCGGAACATGCGCAGAAAGTGGGATTTCGAATAGCGCGCGGCGGCGGCGAGCGTGTCCAGGTCGTGCACGCCGAAGGGTTCGTTGAGGATGCGGTTGCGTGGGCTCAACAACCGCAGGACGACCTGTCGGCGGTGGCTTTCGCTGCGGCCGCAGGCCCGTTCGATCCAGGCCTGCGTCGGCGCTTGTGCCTGCTGCGCCGCCTGCACCAGCGATTCCAGCAGGATGTCGATCGTCGCCTGGTTGCGCTCGCCGGCCTGTCGCAGCAACGCGACCAGCGCGCGCAGCAACGGACGCGTGATCGGCAGCGGCGTCGGGAACAACAGCGGATCGGGTCGTCGCCGCAAGTCCCGGTCGCGCGCCAGCCGGCCGAGCACGGACGGCGGTATCGCCAGCACGACCCAGTCGGCGCACTCGCGCCCGACGCCGCGCACCTGCGCAGCACCCGAAAGCGGCAGGAACATCCGTTGCTGCAACCGGAACGGACCGTCGCTGCCGTCGATCTCGAGCGTTCCCTTCAGGCAGAACCAGAGCGACATCGGCCCCGCGGGCAACAACGCGTGGCTGCCGCGTCCGGCCCCGCGCACGCATTGCAGCGTCGCAGGCGCACTCGCCATGGTCGAAAGATCGACGCCGCTTCCCTGGCCGGCGCGCTGATGAAACAGCTGCATGGGGCACTTGTCCGTGGTTGCTCCGGAGATTGATCGAGGATGTGGATTGGCGGGCCCGAAGTAGCGAATGGGCGCAGACGTTTCGGCCTCGGAGCTGCGACGTATCGATGACGTATCGATGAAAGGCGCATGGCGCCTTGTTCTCCGCCGCTGCCGGTCGCGCGCATGAACCGCGTCACAGCGTCGCGGGCGCGGCGTTTCGACTGCCCGCGCCGCATACCGCTGGCATCGCGCGACGAGTTTCCGGAGTCGCCGACAACGCGCGCAGCGTCACTTGCTTGACATGTTCGACGACAGGCGCAACGAGCGAATGTTCCGAGAACGCGATTTCGGGCACTTCGAACAAGGAGGACGAGCACGCCTCGACGGCTGCGTGTCCTTACTGTCCGACGGTCGGGTTTTAACGACGCTTTAACCAGATGGTCATAACTAAATAACCAAGTTGGAGAGAGATCCATGAAGACAACGTTGTTGCGGGACGCGATCCGGTCCGCCCTCATGGCGGGCGCCGCCATGTCGATCGCGCTACCCGCCCTCGCGCAGGACACCAGCGCAGCCGCCCAGCCCGAGGCGACCGAACTCGATCGCATCGAAGTCACCGGTTCGCGCATCCGTCAGGTCGATGTGGAAACGTCGACGCCGGTGCTGTTGATCGACCGCGCCGAGATCGAAAAGCAGGGCTTCAATTCCGTCGCGGACATCCTGCAGAACACCACCAGTGCCGGGTCGCCTGCCATCAGCCGTACCGCGCCACTGAGTTCCGGTGAATCCGTCGGCGGAACCTACATCGATCTGCGCAACCTCGGCCCGAACCGCACCCTGGTCCTGCTCAACGGCAAGCGGCTTGGACAGACCAACCAGGGCTTGCAAGACGTCGCCTCGATCCCGGCGGTTGCCGTCGAGCGCATCGAAATCCTGAAGGATGGTGCGTCCTCCATCTACGGCTCCGATGCAATTGCAGGCGTGATCAACATCATTACCCGCAAGAACTTCAACGGCGCCGAATCCAACGTCTATCTGGGCCAGTACTCCGAAGGCGACGGTCAGCGTAGCCAGTACGACTTCCTGATGGGTTTCGCCGGCGACAAGGGCTCCCTGACGGCGGGCGTGGAATACACCAAGGAAGATCCGGTCTACGCTCCGGACCGCTGGTTCTCGAAGGATGTCTTCCCGGTCGGTCCGGATTCCCCGGCACGTCCAGGCGGCGCATCGGGCTCGCGCAAGGAAGGCCAGTTCTCCTACAACGGCGTCAACTACACGCTGCGCCGCGACGTTCCGGGCCTGGATCCGGCGCTGTTTTCCAGCTATCGCCCGATTGATCCCACTATCGACCAGACGTTCCCGCAGCAGCAGTCGACGGTGTTCAGCGGCATCACGCGCAAGTCCCTGTTCCTCAATGGTCGCTACGACATTGCCGACTGGATCTCGTTCGAGACCGACATGCTGTACACCGATCGCGAGTCCTTCGCGCGCAACGCCGGCTATCCGTTCCAGTCCGGCGCATTCGCACAGACGGCGGTGCAGGAAGATGCCAATGGCAACATCATCGGCGGCCTCGACGCCGACAGCTACTTCAACCCGGTCGGCGAAAACGTGAACTTCGTGCGCCGTGGCTGGGAGCAGCCGCGTGAAGTGTTCAATTCGGTCACGACCTTCCGTTGGTCCGGAGCCCTGAGCGGGTCCTTCGAGACCAGTGGCGGCAAGTTCTGGGATTGGGATGTGGGCTACCTGTACAACCAGAACAAAGGTGAGCAGATCAGCACCGGTAACTTCAACAAGCTGGCGGTGGCGCGCGCAACCGGTCCGTCGTTCTTGAATGCCGATGGCATCGTCCAGTGCGGCACGCCGGACAACCCGATCACGCTGGGCACCGGTGGCGGCGCCTGCACCCCGTGGAATCCGTTGATTCCGTTCGGCTACGACTCGCCGAACAGCCTCGGCGATGCCAACGTGCGTCAGTTCCTGTTACCGGTCGGACAGGCCGTGTCGGAAACCGAGACCGAGAATTACTTCGCCAACCTGGCGGGCACCCTGGCGACACTGCCTGCCGGCGACCTCGGCATCGCCGTGGGCGTCGAACACCGCAAGGAATCGGGTTCGTTCTCGCCGGACGCCCTGTCGCAAACGGGCGACTCGACCGACCTGGGCCAAGGCCCCACCGGTGGTGCTTACAGCCTCGACGAGGTCTACGGCGAATTGCAGATCCCGATCCTGGCGGACATGCCGGGAGCACAGGAACTGTCGGTCAACCTGGCGACGCGCTACTCCGACTACGACACCTTCGGCGACACGCTCAACAGCAAGTTCGGCTTCAAGTGGAAGCCGATGGAATCGTTGCTCGTGCGCGGCACCTGGGCGGAAGGCTTCCGTGCCCCGACCATCGCGGATCTGTACGGCGGCGGCTCCCAGACGTTCTCGTTCTATAGGGATCCGTGCGACAGCATCTACGGCATCGCTGCCGGGTCTGCACGCTGCCTGGCCGACGTGCCTGCAAACTTCCGCCAACGTGCCAACACGGCAGATGGCCTGTCGGAAGGTCCGGAAGATCAGAGCGATCGTGCCTTCGATTCGGGTTCCAACCCGGGTCTGACGCCGGAAACCTCCGAGTCCAAGACGCTAGGCCTGGTCTGGAGCCCGACGTTCGCCGAAGGTCTGAACATGACGCTCGATTGGTGGACGGTGAAGATCGAGAACACGATCGTCGGCGATACCGAAACCAACGTTCTCGCAGACTGCTATGTACGCGGCATCGAATCGCGTTGCTCCGATCCGACCGGATCACGATTCACGCGTGACGCGAATGGCGTGATCACGTCGTTCTTCACCAGCAACATCAACGCTGGCTTCCAGGAAACCGAAGGTTTCGATTTCGACGTGACGTACTCGATGAACACGGACTATGGCCGGTTTGGCCTCGCCTGGCTCAATTCGTACACGTCCAAGAACGAAATCAAGGTCGACAACGACCAGACCACCCCACCCGCCCAGCAGAACGGATTCGCGAGCAGCGGTGGAATCGTGTTCCGACTGCGCTCGAATGCGACCTTGTCGTGGGAAAACGGCCCTTGGGGTGTGAGCTGGACTGCCCGCTACTTCTCGGGCATCAAGGAAGCGTGCGCGTTCGAGGATCGTTGCGATCTTCCTGAGTACACGGCTCCGGACTTGGCCGGCCAGATCGATCCGCAGGACGAGATCGGTTCCAACACGTTCCACGACGTGCAGGTCCGCTTCAATGCGCCCTGGAATGCCACCGTGTCGCTTGGTGCGAACAACGTGTTCGAGCACTACGCGGCCCCGATGTACTCGAACCCGTCTTCGGGCTACGCGTATTACGGCGGTTTCGATATCGGCCGCATGGTGTACCTGAAGTACCAGCAGCGCTTCTGATAACGCGACACTGGAGCGTATCGCTACGGCCCCGGAAGGGGCCGTAGTTTTTTGGGCGGCCGATGCTGTTCAAGGGCTCCGGCGTCGCCGGCCGATGCGGACACAGCGGGCGCAGTTTTTGTCTATAACTATCGATAACAAATATTCGATCGCTCTAAGCTATTAACGAGCTATGCGGCAGTGCAGCACGGCCGATTTTGAGGGCGCCGATGGCATGAGCTTGGCTTCTACCAACTGGCCAAATCTCAAAATTTGAGACTAAACAGCGGCTTGTGGATAAAGCTTGAACAATTCTCTGAAGTTCGACGCAAGTCATTGACCGGCTTGATGAATTTCGACCTTTAAACATGTTGACAACCCTGTGAGCCACTTCTAAGGTGGCGTCTTGTGGGGAAACCGGGATATTCGTGGTTTTTCGACGCTGAAGCTCGCCGAAGACGGGCAAAACCGGGCAGGGTTGGGTGTTCCAGGGCGAGACCGCCATCACGATCGACGACAAGGGCCGGCTGGCCATCCCGACCAGCTACCGGGACGTCATCGCGCGCGAGTGCGGCAATCGCCTGGTCCTGACCTACAGCCCCTTCGAAGCAGGCTGCCTCTATCTATATCCGCAGCCGGTCTGGGAGCGCGTCCGCGACCAGGTCAACGCCTTGCCGCGCACCAAAAGCGTCAGCCGCAACCTGCAGCTGAAGTTGGTCGGTGCGGCCAGTTTCGTCGAGCCCGATAGCAGCGGCCGCATCAGCGTGCCGGCGAGCCAGCGCAGCGCGGTCGGCATCGAGAAGCGCGCGGTGCTGCTGGGCATGGGCGACAAGTTCGAATTGTGGAGCGAGCAGGCACACCACGCACAGATCCGCCAGACCATCGGCGACGCAGATCTGGGCGAGGACCTGCTCGACCTGCAGCTGTGACCGGCGGTGGCGCGGACGCCAAGTCCGCCCACCTTCCAGTGCTATTCGCGCAGGTGATGGAAGGCCTGCGCGTGGTGAAGGACGGGACATACCTGGATGGCACGTTCGGGCGCGGAGGCCACGCGCGCGGCGTGCTGGAGCGTTTGGGCACGGGAGGTCGACTGCTGCTGATGGACAAGGATCCCGAAGCGATCGTGGTCGCCGAGCGCGAGTTCGGCGCCGATCCGCGCGTGTCGATCCATCGCGGCAGCTTCACCGACCTCGCGCATTGGGATGCCGTCCGCGCCGGACTCGACGGCGTGCTGTTCGACCTGGGCGTGTCGTCGCCGCAGCTCGATGTCGCCGAGCGCGGTTTCAGCTTCGGCAAGGACGGCCCGCTCGACATGCGCATGGATCCCGACAGCGGCGAAAGCGCGGCGCAATGGCTAGCGCGCGCCGACGAGCGCGAGATCGCGGACGTGTTGTGGACCTATGGCGAGGAACGCATGAGCCGCCGCATCGCGCGCACGATCGTGGCGCGGCGCGAGGCCGAACCGCTGCTGCGTACCGCGCAGCTGGCCGAGCTGATCGCATCGCAGGTCGGCCGTGGCGCCAGCGACACGCATCCGGCGACGCGCTCGTTCCAGGCGATCCGCATCCATATCAATCGCGAGTTGTCCGATCTCGAGACCGGGCTCGACGCCGCGCATGCGGCGCTCAATCCGGGCGGGCGCCTGGCGGTGATCAGCTTCCACTCGCTCGAGGACCGCATCGTCAAGCGCTTCATCGCACGCCACGCCAAGGCGCCGCCGGGCAATCGTCGACTGCCGGTTGCGGAAACATTCACGCCGACGCTGTTGCCTATCGACGATGCGCAGAAAGCGACGTCTGCCGAACTCGTCGCCAACCCGCGCGCGCGCAGCGCGGTGCTGCGGGTTGCGGAGAAAGTGGCGCAGGCGGGCACGCCATGAGCCTGCGCATCCTCGTCGCCGTCCTGATCCTCGCCAGCGTCGTCTCCGCGATCGGCGTGGTGCATGCGCGCCACCAGCATCGTCAGCTGTTCGTGGAGCTGTCGCGGCTGGAGAAGGCGCGCGACGAACTGAACATCGAATTCGGACGCCTGCAGCTCGAACAGGCGACCTGGGCCGAAAGCAACCGCATCGACCAGGTCGCGCGCAACCGACTGGGCATGAAATTCCCCGAAGCAGGCGACATCGTGGTGGTGCGGCCATGAACCGCACGCCTGGTTTTTTCGAGCGCATCACCGGCCGCACGGGCACGCGCGAAGCGCTCAAGCGCGATGCCGGCAAGTCGAACAAGCCGCGCACGCGCGCGCAGTTCAACCTGCGCGGTCGCCTGCAACTGGTGGTCGGCACCCTGGGCCTGGCCTCGCTGGCGCTGGTCGGGCGCGCGGTCGACCTGCAGCTGATCGACAACGATTTTTATCGCAAGCAAGGCGACGAGCGCTTCCTGCGCGAGATCGAGATCCCGACCACGCGCGGCATGATCACCGACCGCAACGGCGAGCCGCTGGCGGTGTCCTCGCCGGTCGAATCGGTGTGGGCGAATCCGCAGGAGCTGATGAAGAATCCCGCGCGCCTGCCGGAACTGGCCAAGGCGCTCGGCGTGCCGGCGGACTACATGAAGCGCAAGGTGTCGCAGCGCGCGGCCAAGGAATTCATGTGGCTCAAGCGCCGCATCAATCCGGCCGAGTCGCGCAAGATCCTGGCGCACAACATCCCGGGCGTGTTCTCGCAGCGCGAATTCCGTCGCTTCTACCCGCAGGGCGAAGCGATGGCGCACATCCTCGGCTTCACCGACATCGACGACCACGGCCAGGAAGGCGTCGAACTCGCGTTCGACGAATGGCTGCGCGGGACCGCCGGCGCCAAGAAGGTGATCCGCGACCGCCGCGGCCGCATCGTCGAGAACGTCGACCTGGTGCGCGCGGCCGAACCGGGCAAGGACCTGACGCTCAGCATCGATCGCCGCATCCAGTACCTCGCCTATCGCGAGTTGAAGAACGCGTTGCTCGAGAGTGGCGCCAGCAGCGGCTCGGCCGTCGTGCTCGACGTCGCCACCGGCGAAGTGCTGGCGATGGCGAACCTGCCTTCGTATAACCCGAACGCGGTCAGCGGCGGCAACCGCGACGCGCACCGCAACCGCGCGGTCACCGACCTGATCGAACCTGGTTCGACGATGAAGCCGTTGACCGTGGCCGCCGCGCTGGAGGCGGGCGTGATCACGCCACAGACCCGTTTCAATACGGCGCCCGGCTGGATGGCGAACGGAAGCTACCGCACCACCGACACGCACAACTACGGCGTGCTCGACACCACCGGCGTGATCACCAAGAGTTCGAACGTCGGCGCGGCCAAGATCGCGCAGTTGTTGCCGAACGAGACGTTCTATGCGTTCGTGCGGCGCATGGGCTACGGCAGCAGCACCGGCAGCGGTTTCCCGGGCGAAGCGGCCGGCCTGTTCCCGGCACCGTCGCGCTGGAGCGGGACCAGCAAGCAGACGATGTCCTACGGCTATGGCCTATCGGTGACGCCGCTGCAGATCGCGCACTCCTACGCCACGCTCGCCAACGGCGGCCGCGCGATCGCCCCGACCTTCGTCAAGGGCCAGCGCAACGAGGCGAAGGAAGTGCTCGACGCCGGCATCGCGCAGGAAGTGATGCGCATGATGCAGACCGTCACCGAGAAGGGCGGCACCGCCACGCAGGCCGCGATCCTCGGCTATCACGTCGCCGGCAAGACCGGCACCGCGCGCAAGGCCAGCGGCGGCGGCTATTCGCGCCGTTATGTCGCCTTCTTCGCCGGCGTCGTGCCGGTCGACAACCCGCGCTTCTCGATGGCGGTGGTGATCGACGATCCCGAACCCGGCCGCGGCTATTACGGCGGCCTGGTCTCCGCGCCGGTCTTCCACAACGTCATGGAAGGCGCGTTGCGCCTGATGGACGTGCCGCCGGACGACATCGACACCTGGCTCGCGGCGCAAGCTGCTGCCGAGGCCAAGCGTGTTCGTGCCAGCGGTGGTGGTGTCGCGGCCGTCGCGATGCCGGCAGCAGCGACTCTGTTGCCGCCCGCGCCGCAGCGCTTGCCGCTGTCGCCGTTGCCGGAGGCGCCGCGATGAGCCGCGCCATGCCGCTCGTCGAACTGCTGCCCGATGTCGCAGCGGTGCCGC
>JACMKK010000383.1 GCA_014380115.1 Luteimonas sp.
AATGCGTCGAGTCCGTCGAGCAGTTGCTGGGCGAAGTCGGTGATCTTGAGGAACCACTGCGGGATCTCGCGCTTCTACACGAGCGCGCCGCTGCGCCAGCCGCGGCCATCGATGACCTGTTCGTTGGCGAGCACGGTCTGGTCGACCGGATCCCAGTTGACGACGCTGTTCTTGCGGTAGGCCAGGCCCTTCTTCAGCAGTCGCACGAACATGCGCTGCTCGTGCACGTAGTAGTCGGGCGAGCAGGTCGCGAATTCGCGCGTCCAGTCGATCGCGTAGCCCATCGTCTTGAGCTGCGCGCGCATATGGTCGATGTTGGCGTAGGTCCATTTCGCCGGCGCGGTGGCGTTCTTGATCGCGGCGTTCTCGGCCGGCAGGCCGAAGGCGTCCCAGCCCATCGGCTGCAACACGTTACGGCCGGTCATGCGCTGGTAGCGGCTGATCACGTCGCCGATCGTGTAGTTGCGCACGTGCCCCATGTGCAGTGCACCGGAGGGATACGGCAGCATCGACAGGCAGTAGAACTTGGGCTTGTCCGAAGCCTCGACGACCTCGAACGCCCGGTTCTCGTCCCAGAACATCTGGGCGGCGGATTCGACGGCGGCAGGTTGGTAGACGGCCAGGTCTTGCTGGGCCTGGTCTTGCGGGACGGAAGCGTTGGACACGGGAGAGATCGTCGTGGCAGGGCCCAGAAGCCTACCGCAGTGCACAAACCATCGCCATGCAACGAATATGATCCCCTCGCCTGCCGCATGCCCCTCTCCCATGACACTCACGCCGGAACAGCTCGACCGCGCACGACGCCAATGGCTGGAAGGCCTGCGCCAGGCCCATCGCACCGACCCCAGCGCCGCGACCGCGCTGCAACAGGCGCGCGCGGAGTGGATGTGCGGCGAGTACGACGTGTCGGTCCCGCTGTTCATCGAGGCGCGGGATCGCGCGCCGGAGCAACCGTGGCATCACCTGGCGCTGGCGCGCACCGCCTCGATGCTGGACTTGCGCGATCTCGAGGACAGCGCCGTGGCGCAGGGGCGCCAGCGCCACCCGGGCGATCCAGGCCTCGCCCTGCACGCGGCCTTGCGCCTGGTTCCCGCCGATTTCGACGAAGCGCACGCGCTGCTCGCGCCGCATGCCGACGATCCGCTGCATGGCCTCTACGTGCGCGCCCTGCGCATGCTGGCCGATGGCGAGTCTCCGCAAGCATGGCATTGCGGCGACCCCAGGCTCGATGCGCACTGGGCCAGTTTCGTGTGGATGTCGCGACATGCCGATCGCCAGGCATTCGCGGGCTTTTCCAACGACGTGCTGAAGCGCGCGCTGGCCGCAGCCCCGGCCACCGGGACCACACTGGAGTGCGGCGTGTACTTCGGCCGATCGCTGCGCATCATCGCCGCGGCCACGCCAGGTCCCGTGCATGGCTTCGACAGCTTCCAGGGATTGCCCGAAGCCTGGCACGCGGGCGAGCCCGAAGGCGCCTACAGCACGGGTGGCCGTCTTCCTGCGATGCCGTCGAACGTGAGCCTGCACGCCGGCTGGTTCGAGGACACCCTGCCCGCTTTCTTTTCCATCGGGCAGGCGCCGATCCGGCTGCTGCACGTCGACTGCGACCTCTACACCTCGACGCGAACGGTGCTGACCAGCGCGGCCAGTCACCTCGTCGCCGGGTCGGTCGTGGTGTTTGACGACTTCCTCGGCTATCCGGGTTTCGAAGACCACGAACTGCGCGCATTCGAGGAACATGTCGCCGAGCACGGCATGTCCTGGGAGGTCGTCGCCGGCAGCCTGCTGGGCCGCGTGGTCGCGATTCGCATGGCGGGAGCAGCGTGACGGGAACCTAGGACGCTCGCACCGCGAAGCACTTGTGCGCAGAATGCCGCCTCACATCCCGCCTCGAACCGAACGGAGCACGTCATGACGCCATCCACCGCGGCCACCACCGCACTGCTGTTGCTGTGCGGCGCGCTACCGGCGCAGGCTGCCCTGCCCTCGTCAGCAACACTCGCGCTGCAATGCGAGCGCCTGTTCGACAGCCGCAGCGGCAAGGTGCTGGGTGCGCACACCGTCCTGGTGCGCGACGGCAAGGTGGCCGAAGTGCTGCAGGGTCACGCGCCGGTGGCCGACGCGACGGTCGTCGATCTGGCCGGGCGCACCTGTCTGCCGGGCTGGACCGATCTGCACGTGCACCTGGGTGGGCAATCCAGCCCGCAGAGTTATTCGGAAGGGTTTCGGCTGGACGACGTCGATTTCGCGTTCCGCAGCGTCGGCTACGCGGAGAAAACCCTACTGGCGGGCTTCACCAGCGTGCGCGACCTCGGCGGCGAAGTCGCCCCGCACCTGCGCGACGCGATCAACCAGAACCTGCTCCGCGGCCCGCGCATCTTCGCGGCCGGCAAAGGGATCGCCAGTACCGGCGGCCACGGCGACCCTACCAACGGCTACAACACCGAGCTGTCGCACCTGCTCGGCCCGCCCGGGCCCACCGAAGGGGTCATCAATTCCGTCGAGGATGCGCGCCAGGCCGTGCGCCAGCGCTACAAGGAAGGCAGCGACGTCATCAAGATCACCGCCACCGGCGGCGTGCTGTCCTACGCGAAGTCCGGCGACGCTCCGCAGTTCACCGTCGACGAAGTCAAGGCGATCGTCGACACCGCCAACGACTACGGCTACAAGGTCGCCGCGCACGCGCACGGCACCGAAGGCATCAAGCGTGCCGTGCTCGGTGGCGTGACCAGCATCGAGCACGGCACCTACCTGACCGACGAAGTCATGTCGCTGATGAAGCAGAAGGGCACCTGGTACGTGCCGACGATCCACGCCGGACGCTTCGTCGCCGACAAGGCCAAGATCGACGGTTACTTCCCCGAGATCGTGCGGCCAAAGGCCACGCGCATCGGCGCGCAGATCCAGCAGACCGCCGGCAAGGCCTACAAGGCGGGCGTCAAGATCGGCTTCGGCACCGACATGGGCGTCGGCCCGCACGGCGACAACGCGCGCGAGTTCCTGTACATGGTCGAGGCCGGCATCCCGGCTGCCTACGCGCTGCAGGCGGCGACCGTCCGCGCGGCCGAAGTGCTGGGCGTCGACGACCAGGGGGTGATCGAGGTCGGCAAGCGCGCCGACATCATCGCGGTGCCGGGCGATCCGGTCGCGGACATCCAGAACGTCATGAAGGTCGACTTCGTCATGAAGGACGGCACCGTGTACCGGCGTCCGGAGGCGGCCGCGCTGTGAACCTCGAGTGGCTGGGCTATGTCGCGGCGACGCTGACCACGCTTGCGTTCGTGCCGCAGGCCATCAAGATCCTGCGCAGCCGGGATACGCGCAGCATCTCGCTGGGCATGTACGCCGTGTTCACGGTCGGCATCGCGTTCTGGTTCGGCTACGGCCTGGTCCTGCACTCGTGGCCGATGATCGTGTCGAACGCGATCACCTTCATGCTGGCGGGCTCGATTGTGCTGCTGAAGCTGCGCCACGGTTAGCCGCCCGCATCGCATCCACCACCGTGCCGCAGCCGAGCAGCCAGCCGAACCACACCGCGTAAGCCACGCGCTGCGTCACGCCCGACTGCAGCCATTGCCACGGCGAGGCGGCGAACACCAGGATCAGCACTGCCGCGAGCACGCTGATCGACGCCAGACCCCGCCACGCGCCCGGGGCGCGTGGTCCGGCCGCCAGCAAGAGCGCGCCGGGAACGAACGCGATCCACCACAAGGTCCAGCTCGTCGCATGCAGGCGCGTCGCCGGCGCTTCGAGATCGCCGGGATCGAGCGGCAGCAGGCCTTGTGCTGCGAAGGCAAGTGCGGCGAGCAATACCAGCCGCGCGCCGATGCGCGTGGTCCAGGGCGCGTCGTCAGGCAGAGCTGTCCGCAACGCCATCGCGATCCACGCCGCGAGCGCGCCGGGCAGGAGGAACGCGAAGACGTTGAACGCAAGCGCGCGCGGGACGGTCGCGGCGCCGAGCAGCGCGACCGGATGCAGCGAGTGCCGGAAGTCGTCCAGCATCGATCCGAACGCGATCACGGCGATCGCGAACGACAACGCTGCGATGCCGCCAAGCAGGACCATGCGCTGCTCCTTCATGGCTTCTCCCTTCATGGCTTCTCCCACTGAAACACCGCCTCGATACCGACCCCGAAGGCATGGGCGATGCGGAACGCAAGTTCGAGCGACGGCGCGTACCTGCCTGCCTCCAGCGCGATGATCGTCTGCCGCGTCACGCCGCAGGCTTGCGCCAGCGCCTCCTGCGTCATCTCACCTTGCTCGAAGCGCAGGCGGCGGATGTGGTTGCGGACCGGCGTGCCGGACATCGCGGCGTTCAAGGCCTGTCGCCCAGGCAAGCCATCGCTCACACCTGCCTGTCGCGCCGGTAGTACACGACGCTCGCCACGTACTCCGCCAGACAACCCCACATCAACGCGAAGATCAGCAGGTTGGCGATCATGAGCGGTGTCGCCCACTGCAGTTTTTCCGGCGGCGAGAAGCCGAGCATGACCGCGATGCCGATGATGCAGAAGACCAGCCCACCGCGGCCCCAGCCACTGGCCTGGCTTGCGATCTCGCGGTCACGCTCGTCTTCCTCCACAGCGCCCTTCCAGCGCGAGGCGATCACGCCCGACAGCACGACCCACGCGATCAACAGCATGGCCAGGTTGCGGCCAACGGCGTTCGCGCCCGGGTTGTTCCAGATCGGCGCGTCCTGGAATACGTGCACCTTCGACAGGAAGTAAGCGATGACAGCCAGCATGAACGCGGTGCCGATCAGCGCCTTCCATTCGCCCGGAGCAGCAGCCTTTTCCAAGTCTCCGCGCGGCAGGCGATGGATGGCGTACAACGAGCCCCAAGCCGTGGTGATCAACAGCACCATCCCGGCCTGACCGGTATCGATGCCGAGCCATTTCGACGGACCGGCAAACAGCAACCAGAGCGCCAGGCCCGCCATGGCAAGCAGGCCAGTGATTCGCCATCGGCGCAGCAGCATGATGTCACTCTCAATCGACTAAATGTAATATTAAATATACATTCCATCGTTCGTATGTCAAGTGTTCTTTACACCGTCTTGGATTCCGGCCCGGCTGGCACAATCTCCGGCTGAACGCATGCCAGGATCCTCCATGTCCATCGAAGTGACCGCCAAACCGCACGTTTTCGACGCCACCACCGACGGCTTCGAAGCCGACGTCCTGCAGAAATCATTGAAGGTTCCGGTCCTGGTCGATTTCTGGGCCGAGTGGTGCGGACCGTGCAAGACGCTCGGTCCGATCCTCGAGAAGCTCGCGGCCGACTACAACGGCGCGTTCGTGCTGGCCAAGGTCGACGTCGACAAGGAGCCGCAGTTGGGCGCGGCCTTCCAGGTGCGTTCGATCCCGACGGTGTTCCTGGTCAAGGACGGGCAGCTGGCCGACGGATTCCCCGGTGCATTGCCGGAAGGCCAGGTGCGCGAGTTCCTGAAGCACCACGGCATCGAACCGGCCGCGCCATCGGACGAGTCGGACGCCACGCCCGAAGCCGCCGCGCCCATCGATCCGCACGCCGAGGTCATGCGCCTGCGCAAAGAAGTCGAGACCGATCCCGACAGGGCAGAACTGAAACTCGATCTCGCCCTCGCGCTGTTGCAGACCGGCGGCGCGCGCGAGGCCGAACAGCTGCTCGATGCCCTGCCCGCGAATCTGTCCACCGACGACCGCGCGGTCAAGGCGCGCGCACGCCTCGGGTTTTCCAGCCTGCTGGCCGACGCCCCACCGCCCGAGGTCCTGGAAACGGCGATCGCCACGAATCCGGACGACCTGCGCGCACGCCACCTGCTCGGTGTGCATCGCATCGTCGCCGGCGATTCCGAAGCCGGTCTCGAGCAGTTCATCGAAATGCTGCGCCGCAATCGCGACTTCGAGGACAGCCTGCCGAAAAAGGCGCTGATCGACGCCTTCCGCATCATCGAGGACGAAGATCTCGTCGGCCGCTATCGCCGCAAGATGTCGTCACTGTTGCTGGTGTAGAGCCGACGCCGCTGCGCGGGTCCGACGCTCGCCTGCACAAGCAGAAGTCGGTCACGCAACATGAAGTGGCGATGCTGAAGTGGCGATGCTGAAGTCGCGATGCTGAAGTCGCAATGCTGAAGTCATAATGATGAAGTCCGGATGCGGAGATCCCGCTTGAACGCACGCGCCCTGCGCCGCCTCCTCAATGTCTGGCCGCCTTTCCTGTTCTCCGGCATCCATGTCGCCGACTTCGCCGATGACTGGCGTCATGCCCGCGTCGAGCTGCGCATGCGCCCCTGGAACCGCAACTATGTCGGCACGCATTTCGGCGGCAGCCTGTTCGCGATGACCGATCCGTTCTGGATGGTCATGGTCATGCATGCGCTCGGGTCCGACTACATCGTCTGGGACAAGGCCGGCGAGATCGAATTCATCAAGCCGGGCCGCGGCACCGTATCGGCCCGATTCGATCTCGAGGACGGCGTCCTCGATGCGATACGCACGACCACCGCCGAAGGCGACAAGCACCTGCGTTGGTTCGAAACCACCGTCATCGATGCCGCGGGCGATCCCGTCGCACGCGTGCGCAAGCAGCTCTACGTGCGCCGCAAGCCGATGCGGTGATCATCCCGTCATCCTGCCGGCCGTTCATCCTGCCCGCACACGCCGCGGGTATGCTCCGCTTCAGCCACAGGGGGCTTGCATGACCGAGGAACCGTCCGCCCGGAACACGTCCGGCAAGGGCGCGCCTGGCAAGGGCGCCTCTGCCAAAGGTGCGTCCGTCCAGGGCGCGGCCTCCCAGGGTGTTGACCCGCCGCTGCCGGTCATCCGCGGCTACAAGTTGTCGCGAGTGCTCGGCCACGGCGGCATGTCCACGGTCTACCTCGGCGAACAGGAATCGCTCGGACGCGACGTCGCGATCAAGGTCATGCTGCCGGCTGCGCTGGCCGACGAGGTCAGCCGCCGCCGCTTCGAAAACGAAGCGCGCACCATCGCGCGGCTCGAGCATCCGAACATCGTCAGCATCTTCGAAGTCGGGCGCACGCGCGACGGCCTGCCCTACTACGCCATGCCACACCTCGCGCGCGGTCACCTCGGCCAGCGCGACATGACCAAGGACCACACCCGCATACGCGCCACGCTGCGGGCGCTGCTGTCGGCACTGGACTATGCGCATGCGCGCGGCGTGATCCATCGCGACGTCAAGGCCGAGAACGTCCTGTTCGACGATGCCGAACGCCCGCTGCTGGCCGATTTCGGCATCGCCTTGCGCCGCGGATTCGGCCCGCGCGTGACCACGGCCGGTCTTGCCGTCGGCAGCACCGCCTACATGGCGCCGGAACAGGCACGCGGTGAAGAGGTCGACTATCGCGCCGACCTGTACAGCGTCGGCGTGCTCGCCTGGGAAATGCTCAACGGCCAATTGCCGTACAACGCCGGCGACGCGCTGTCGATGGCGGTGATGCATGCCCAGGACCCGATCCCGCGCCTGCCGCCGGCGCTGCGGCACTGGCAGAAATTCATCGACAAGGCCCTGACCAAGTCGCCGAAGCAGCGTTTCCGCACCGCACAACAGATGCTCGAAGCGCTCGATCGCATTCCGCAACGCGATGCACCGTCTGGCACGAACGCCGTCGCATCGTTGCAACGCGGCATCGGCGGCGTGCGGCGCTGGCCCGGCACGGTCTGGGTCGGTATCGGCCTCGTCGGCGCGGCGCTGGCAGGTGCCGCATTGCGCAACGCCAACAACGACGAAGCGCCTGCGGACCGGTTTTTCCGCGCCACGCAATCCGACATGTCGACCGCATTGCCCTCGCCGGTAGCGTCCAATGGCAGCGTGCTCGCCACCGATCCGACCAACGCGATGCTGCGTGCGGCGCCGGAATCAGCAGCCGAACGCTGGGTAGCCGCGGCGGAACGGCAGCTGCGCCAGCGCAACCTCACCGCGCCCAAGGGCGACAACGCCTTCGACAGTTTGGTGGCCGCGTCGCGGACCGATCCAGCGCACGTCCGCCTCCCTGCCACGATCGGCGCGCTCGTCGCCGCCTTCGGCAGCGAGGCCGAACGGCACCTGCGCAATGGCGACGACAAGCGCGGCCGCGAGTACATCGAGCGC
>JACMKK010000051.1 GCA_014380115.1 Luteimonas sp.
CACGGCGCGGATGGCGCTGCGCATGTCGTCGAGCCCGGCGCTCTTGGGGATGTAGCCGGCGGCGCCATGGTCGAGCGCGCGGCGCACGATCCGCGGATCTTCGTTTGCCGACACCAGCACGACGGCGACCGCCGGGAACTGCGCGCGGATCGCTGCCAGGCCGGCCAGGCCGTGGTTGCCGGGCATGTGCAGGTCCAGCAGCACCAGGTCGATGTCGTTGCGCGCCTCGAGCAGCGCCAGGACGCCGTCGAGCGATTCCGCCTCGCAGGTCTGCACGTCGTCGTCGGCATCCACCGCGGCACCGCGCAAGGCAGCGCGGAACAGCGGGTGGTCGTCGGCGATCAGCAGCGTCGGCATCGATGGCGTGCAGGGCAGGGGATGTCGCCAAGCTAGCAGGATTCGATCGGGGCCGGCTCGTACGAAAGTACGATGCGGCGTCTCGCCGCCGTTGCTAGGGTTGCCGCATGAACGATGATCCCGTTGCCAGCCGCATGTCGCCGTCGAGAGCCGGCGTGCTGGCGCTCGCGCTATCGTGTGCCGCCTGCAGTAGCTCCGGAACGCGCATGTCCGCACCTCCGCCCGTCGTCTTCGAGCAAGCGCGCAGCAGCGAGCATCGCGGCAGCGACGACCTGCTGACCGCCGGGCTCGGACTCGACGGCCTGCGCGCGATGGTGCCGCCGGCGTTCGCCGACGTCGAACATCCGACCGCCGCCGAATTGCGGCGGCGCGCGCTGTGGAGCAACTGGCGCGGCATCGTCGATCTCGCGCCCGGCGGCGGTTACGGCACGCTCTATGGCAGCGTGGCTGCGGTCCCCGGTCGAGAGTATTCGGCATACGCGAAAGTAGCCGGTGCTTCGCAGCCGCACCGCGTGCTGGTGCAGGTACCCGATGCGTTCGACAAGGCCAGGCGCTGCGTTGTGGTCACCGCATCGTCGGGATCGCGCGGCATCTACGGCGCGATCGCGGTGGCCGGCGCCTGGGGACTACCGAAGGGATGCGCCGTCGCCTATACCGACAAGGGCGCCGGCACGGACTATTTCGATCTCGATGCGCGGCTCGGTGCGCGCGCGGACGGCACCGTCGGTGCACTGGCCGACGGCCTGGCGTTCGCGCCGCATGTACCGGACGGCGCCTCCGGCGTCGCCGTCAAGCATGCGCACTCGAAGGACAATCCCGAAGCCGATTGGGGCCGTCACGTGCAGCAGGCGGCGCAGTTCGCGCTGCGCTCTCTGGACGAGGCGTTTGCGGATGCCGCGCCCTTCACGTTCGCGAACACGCGCGTGATCGCGGTGGGTATTTCCAACGGCGGCGGCGCGGTCCTGCGTGCGGCGGAACTCGAAGGTGGCGATGCGGGACAGCCGTGGCTCGATGCGGTCGTCGCCGCTGAACCGAACATCCACGTCGCCGGCCATGGCGGTCGCGCGCTTTACGACTACACGACCGAGGCTGCAGTGCTCATGCCCTGCGCGCTGCTGCACCTGCAGGGGCTGCCGCAACCGCCGCTGTCGGCGCAGGTCCAGGCCGGGGCGACGCTGCGTTGTGCCTCGCTGGCCGCCGCAGGCGCGGTCGAAGGCGCCGACGCAAGCGCGCGGGCCGCGTCTGCCTACGCACGGTTGCGTGCCAGTGGCTGGAGCGACGAGGCGTTGCGTGCCGGGGCCTTGTCGGTCGGTTTTGACATGTGGCGCGCCGTTGCCGTCACCTATGCCTCCACTTACGGCCGTTATGGCGTCGGCGAGCATCCCTGCGGCTACGCGTTCGCGGCACAGGCGGCAGACGGTACGACGCACGCGGCGAGCGCCGCTGAGCGCGCCGCATGGTGGTCCGATGCCAGCGGCATTCCGCCCGGCGCGGGCGTTGGGATCGTCGCCCCGACCGATGCGCGCGTCGACGCGGCGTTCGCCAGCCTGCAATGTCTGCGCGCGTCGTGGGACGGCGATGGCGAGGCCGCAACGCGCGTGCGCAAGGGCGTGGCGGAAACGCAAGCGACGTTGCCGCGCGCGGGGTTGCCCATCGTCGTGGTCCATGGCGTCGACGATGGCCTGATCCCGATGGCCTTCAGCAGCGCACCCTACGTAGCGAGTGCCAAGGCCGCCGGTCGCGACGTGCGTTACTGGCAGGTGCGCAATGCGCAACACTTCGATGCCTTCCTGGCATTGCCGGACTATGGCGCGCGTTACGTCCCTTTGCTGCCGTACGTGTACGAAGCCCTCGACAGGGTGAGCACGCACCTCGACGACGGCACGGCGCTTCCGGACGACGCCGTCATCGGCACTACGCCGCGTGGTGCCGGCAAGCCGCTGACCGCGGAACACCTGGCAATCCCGCCTCGACCGTAGGCGGGGCGCGGGCTGAGACCGCTATTGCCTCCTTTGAAAAAGGGGGCGGCCATGCGCAGGGCGCTGGCGGGGGATTTGCTCTTGATGTGCCCTTGCTTCCCGCGTACGGGCCGCAAATCAAGAACCAGATCAAGATCAAATCCCCCGCTGCCCGCTGCGCAGGCGTCTGCCCCCTTTTTCAAAGGGGGCGTTTCGTTATTCGACAGACAGGTATTCCGCTTGATTCGTGTTGGGCTACGGCCCACCCCAGGCTTTCACGCCGGGTTTGGCACCCTGTCACTGGTCCTGACAGGAAGCACGCCATGCCGCAGCGCCATTTCTCGATGTTGCGCGATTTTCACCTCGCCGACTGGTTCACGCTGGCCAATGCGTTCTGCGGCACCGGCGCGGTGTTCGCGGCGATGCGTTTCCTGCAGGAAGGCATCGTCCGCGATCTGATGATCGGCATGGCGCTGATTCCGCTGGCCTTCGTATTCGATGCGCTCGACGGCCGCATCGCGCGCTGGCGCAAGGTCGCCTCGACGCTCGGTCGCGAACTGGATTCTCTGGCCGACGTGATCTCCTTCGGCGTCGCTCCGGCCGCGCTGGCCTACGCCTGCGGCCTGCAGGGCGGCTGGGACTGGATCGTGCTGAGCTATTTTGTCGGCTGCGGCGTCAGCCGCCTGGCGCGCTACAACGTCACCGCCGAAACGCTGTCCGAAGGCAGCGACAAGGTGAAGCATTTCGAGGGCACGCCGATCCCGACCAGCCTGGCGCTGGTGGTCATGCTCGCGGTCGCCGCATGGCAGGGCCGGATCGGTGATGCGGTCTGGTTCGGCAGCTGGCAACTGGGTCCGTGGCAACTGCATCCGCTGGTGCTGCTGTTCGCGCTCTCGGGCTCGCTGATGATCAGCAAGACCCTGCGCATCCCCAAGCCGTGACGAAATAGGGTCCGGCCTGTGTGCTTCCGCGCTAGCATGAGCGCTGGGGAAAGGTGGTGAGCGCCAAAGGCAGCATGGACGACCAGCGAAGTTCGGACCAGCGCCACAGCCGTACGGGTGCGGCGCTCGCGGTCGTGGTGTCATTGCTGGTCGCGTTGCTGCTACTGGCGTCGGCGGCCAGCGCGCCGGTCGAACCGGTCGGGATCGGCATCGCGACCGCATCGTGGCCCCTCGATCGCACGCCCCCTGACGAAGCACAGCTGGCGACCGGCCGCCTCGATGGGATGTTCGTCGCCGACGCCATCCCCGCGCGCTCGATCGCGCCGCACGAGGCGCGCATGCACTGGCGGCGCATCGTGCCGACCGCGCCGTGGGCGGATGCCTCGCCGCCGGTGCTGGCGCTGTATGCGCCTTACTTCAACCGCGTCCATGTGCTTGCGCCTCCCGATTACGCGCCGAGAGCCCTGAGCCTGCGCGATCCCGATTTCGACAGTGATCGCTCGCGGCATGCCTTGCTGGTCGCATTGCCGTCGGACTGGGATGCGACGCAACCCGTCTATCTCGCGCTGGAACCGTCACGGCGGCTGCCGGTGCGCATGCGGATCGAATCGCGTGCCAGCTTCGCCACTGCCGACATCGAGCACCTGCGCATCGTGCTGCCGCTGCTGTCCGTGCTCGCCTTCATCACCGTGATCGTCGCCGCCTTCGGTCTGGTGCTGCGCGAGCGCGACCTGCTGTTCCTGGCCGGCGCGCTGTGCGCGATGCTGTTCTTCCAGGGCACGATCCTCGGCGAGTTCTACGCGCTGCCTGGAGGCGACCGCCTGGCCGCCACGGGATTCCGCGCAGTGTGGACGGCACGTGCGTCGCAGGAAGCGTTCCTGGCACTGTTCGCGATCTCCTTCCTCGGCGCGCGGCGGCGCACGCCGCGACTGTCGAAGGCCCTGTTCGGCGTCGCTATCGGGCTGTTCCTCGTGGCCGTGCTGGCGTGGCTGCCACTGGGGCCGTATCTGGGTTGGTTGTCGCGCACGGGTAGCGCGCTGCTGGCGGGTGAGGTCGTGCTGATGCTCGCGACCGCGCTCTTCGCCTGGCGACGGGGTAGCCGCGAGGCACGTTTCTTCCTGCTCGCCTGGTTGCCGCTGCTGGTGCTCGATGCCTCGCGCGAACTCGAACTGCTCGGCTTCGTGAGGCTGTATCCCGACAACGAGTACCTGCCGCTGGTCGCAGCGACCTGGGCGGCCGGACTGTTCGCGTTCGGCATCGCGGACCGGCTGGTGCGCGTGCGACGCGAACGCGATGCTGCCGTCGATGCGGCCGAACATGATTCGCTGACCCGTGTCCTCAACCGTGCCGGCATCCTGGAACGCCTGCGGCGCGCCTGCGTGGACCGGCGCAGGACTGTCGCGATCCTGTTCGTCGACCTGGACCATTTCAAGTCGGTCAACGACCGCTTCGGGCACGCCGTCGGCGATGCCTGCCTCCACGCCGTCGCCGAGGTGGTTTCGCTGGAACTGCGGCAAGGCGACAGCGTCGGCCGCATCGGCGGCGAGGAATTCATGATCGTGATGCCGGATTGCAGCGGCAGCGAGGCGCGGGTCATCGCCGAGCGCGTGCGCGCCAGCGTGGAGCGGTCCTGCCACGCGATCGAAGGTCACGCCGTCGGGCTCACGCTGAGCATCGGCGTTGCCGCCACGGATGCGGGCATCGATCACGGCCAACTGCTGCCCAGCGCCGATGCCGCGATGTACCAGGCGAAATTGCGGGGTCGCAACCGCGTCTGCGCGGAAGAAGCAGGGACCGCGCCAGCCTGAATGCATGCAGTTCAAACGCATGCCGTTCAAGTGGCGGTGCTAGCATCGCAGCATGCTCGATGGAGGATCTATGGCAGACGACTTCGATACGCTGGCGCGCCGGTACTGGGGCGCGTGGGGCGATGCGATGCGCAGCGCAGCGCCGGGCGCGGCCCAGGCCACGACGACGCAGCCCTGGCATGACGCCGTCGATTGGTGGAGCAAGTTCGCGCACGGCGGCCGCCAGGAAGCCGATGATGTCGTCTCGCGCTTCAACCAGCAGGCGCGGCATTGGTTCGGGCAGATGCAGCAAGTCGCCGCGCAACATGCCGGCCGCGACGCCGGCGCGGGCGAAGTCGCGCGCGCGTGGAAAGAGGCGCTCGGTGCCGCCGGTGAGAATCCGTTCCCGGAGATGTTCCGCGCCATGCGCGGGCAGGGTCAGCAGGGCCTCGAGCAATGGATGGAGGACGCCTCGCCCTACCTCGACGCCTGGCGGCGCGAAAGCACGTCGTGGCTGCAGGTACCGGCCTTCGGGCTCGGGCGCGAACATCAGGAGCGCGTGCAGAAGCTGGCGCAGGCGCAGATGGACTACCAGCACCAGAACAGCGCCTACAACGCGCTGATGATGAAAGCCGCGCAGTCTGCGTACGAGATCTTCGAGCAGAAGCTCGCCGAGCGCAGCGAGCCGGGCAAGCAGATCGGGTCCGCGCGCGCCTTGTTCGACCTGTGGATCGATGCGGCCGAGGAGGCCTACGCACGGATCGCGCTGTCGCCGGAGTTCCGCGCCGTGTACGGCAAGCTGGTCAACGCGCAGATGCGCCTGCGCTCGGGCATCCAGCGCGAAGTGGAGCAGATGAGTGCCATGTTCGGCATGCCGACGCGCACCGAGGTCGATGGCGCCTATCGCAAGATCGCCGAACTCGAACGCAGCGTGCGCCGACTGCGCGACGCGGCCGAAGCCAAGGACGAAAGTCCGGCGCGCGCGGCTCGCGCGGCGGCCGCAAAGCCCAACGCCGGCGGCAAGGCTTCGACCAAGCCCAAGGCGTCGGCGCCAAA
>JACMKK010000384.1 GCA_014380115.1 Luteimonas sp.
AAAAATGCATCGGCGCGCCGGAGCAAAACTACATCACGGATGACGCAGCCAGGCGCCCCGGACGGGGCGCCTGGCTGCGTCGCGATCATGCGTCGGGAGTGCTGTCCGGCGATGCGGCTTCGCGAGCGGTGCGCTGACGACGCTTGCTCTGCCTGAGCCGGTAGCTGTCGCCGTTCATTTCCAGGATATGGACGTGGTGGGTGAGCCGGTCGAGCAGCGCGCCGGTAAGACGCTCGGAGGCGAACACACCGGTCCATTCGTCGAATGGCAGGTTGCTTGTGACGATGGTCGAGCCGCGCTCGTAGCGTTGGCTGAACACCTCGAACAGCAGCTCGGCGCCTGTCTGCGACAGCGGCACGTAGCCGAGTTCGTCGATCACCAACAGCTTGTAGGCGGCCAGCTGGCGCTGCAGCCTCAGCAGCCGCTTCTCGTCGCGCGCCTCGATCAGTTCGTGGACCAGGGCCGCCGCCGTAGTGAAACCGACCGACAGGCCCTGCTGGCAGGCGGCCAGCCCCAGGCCGAGCGCGACGTGTGTTTTACCGGTGCCGCTGTTGCCGACCGCGATCACGTTCTCCCGCCGCCGCACATATTCCGAGCGGGCCAGTTCCAGCACCAGCGCCTTGTTCAGCGACGGCAGCGCCAGGAAGTCGAAGCTGTCGAGGCTTTTGACCGCCGGGAACCTCGCCTCCTTGATACGCCGCTCGATCGTCCGGCGTTCTCGCTCGATCAGTTCCAGCTCGGACAGACGCAGCAGGTAGCGAACATGATCCACCCCATCGCTCGCGCATTGCCGCGCCAGCTTGTCGTACTCGCGCAGGAATGTCGGCAACTTCAGTGCCTTCAGCTGATGCGCCAGCAGGACCTGCGGTGTGCCAGTGGACGTGCCAGTGGACGTGCCAGTGGACGTGCCAGTGGACGTGCCGAGAGGTGCGTCGGTCATGGCGCCGTCGCCGCGAGCAGATCGAGGTAGCTCCGCGCCGACGTGACTGCCACGCTGGCCTGCGGCAGGTAAGGATACACCGTCATGTCGAGCCGCGGCGGGCGGCGCTCGATCCGGCACAGCACCAGATGCTTCACCGCGTCAAAGCCGATCGCGCCGCGCTCGATGGCGGCACGCACGCCAGCTGCGACATCCTCGGCGCTGAACACCTCCATCAGCCGCAGCACCTGTACGAACTCGCGCTTGCCCTGCCTGCCCATGCGCGCCTCCAGCAGGCGGCGCAGCGTCGTGAACTCGTCAGGCAACGACCAACCGGCCAACGGAGCCGCCTGGTCGAGTGCGCCGATCTTGCGCTCCAGCAACGCCAGGTAATGCAGCGGGTCGAACACGAAGTCTTCCCGCTCGTAGGACCGCCCATGCCGGGCAATGACCTCCGCGCCGCAGGAGATCACCACGCTGTCGACATAGCCGCGGATCAGCACCTCGCGATGGCCGTAGGCAGTCGGCACCGAGTAGTCCGTGCTACGGTAGCGCACCAGCGACAGCGAGCTCACCCGACCCGGTTGCTTGTCGCAGGCGTCGTAGGGCGTCGACGGCAAGGCATGCAGGCACGCCTGGTCCCGCGCCAGCCGCGCGCCGATCGTCTCCGTCTGGCCGCGCAGCCGGTCGCCAAGCCGGCTGCGGCAGTTCACCAGCAATTGCTCGTTCAGCGCGTCAAAGCTGACCGCATGCGGCAGCGGTACCAGGTAGTTCCGCCTGATCAGCCCGACCAGACCCTCCACCTTGCCCTTGTCATTGCCCTTGCCGGGCCGCCCAAACCGGTCGGCAAACAGGTAATGCGATTGCAACTCGCTGAACACCCGCGTGCGCTGCCGCCTCCCGTCGCCCAGGATCCGCGCCACCGCCAGCTTGGTGTTGTCATACAGGATCGACTGCGGCACGCCGCCAAAGAACGCGAACGCCGCAGCATGCCCGGCGCAGAACGCCTCCGTCGTCTCCGCCGGATACGCCTGCACGAAACCAGCATCGCTGTGCGGCAGATCCATCGCGAAGAAGTGGATCTTCCGCTCCACCCCGCCGATCACCGCCACCGCCTCGCCGAAATCCGCCTGCGCATGGCCAGGATCGTGCCGCAGCGGCACGAACACCTCGCGCTGACGCTGACGCTGCGCCAGCACGTAGTCCTTCACGATCGTCAGCCCACCGCCAAACCCATACTCATCGCGCAGACGCTCAAAAATACGCTTCGATGTATGCCGCTGCTTCGCAGGCCGCGCCTCATCCTCCTCCAGGATCCGGTCGATGATCCCGACACATGCATCCAGCTTCGGACGCGCCGGTGGATGGCTGCGCCGGTACCCAGGCGGCACCGAGAAGGCCAGCATCTTCGCCACCGTCCGAGGGTCGATCCCAAAACGCCGCGCCGCCTCGCGTCGACTGATCCCCTCGATCCGCACCGCGTAGCGGACCCGACCATACAACTCCACAAGCTTCATCCCCCAGCCCTCTGCGCCAAAGGCAAAGAGCTCCTCCCCGATGCAATTTCACACCGGCGCAGCCAGACTACCCGGCCGCTTCAATGAGGGATTTTGTCTCCGGCGCTTACACCTGGTATCGAACTGCTGCGGCCGTTGGCGGAATACCAGCAGGTAGCGGGAGGCGGCTGGTGAGCGCCGAGGTGGACGTGCTGCCGGACATGCTGACGC
>JACMKK010000385.1 GCA_014380115.1 Luteimonas sp.
AGCACGGCGTATTGCGGCGACGCGGCGGTTTCGTGTTCGATGGTTTCGAGCAGCATGATTTCGAGCGACCTGATTTCGAGCGACATGATGCGTCCGTGGCGGAGCCGCGGACATTATGCACAGGCGCTACGCCGCCTGGTCGCGTGCGGCCCGCAGGGCACTGGCGCGGCGCAGCACCTCGGGCGGATCGAGTTCCTCGGGCGTGCAGAAGATGCGCCGGCGACGCAGCCACTGCCCCGGCGCGCGCGCCGAGGTCAGGGCCACGATCGGGATCGACAGCACCAGTCCCAGCAGCACCGGCGCCATCCATGCCGCCAGTACCGGCGACACCATGTAGGCCATCGCGCCGGCCAACACACCGGCAAGGGTCAATCCGCCGTAGGCGCGCAACAGGCTCGACAGCGGCAGGCTGCCGTCGTCGCGACGTTGCGTTTCCCAACCCGAATCCTTGCCGGCCAGCACTTCGGCGATCCCGCGCGACTGCACGTACATCGTCACCGGCGCCATCAATGCCGCGAGCAGCGTTTCCAACAGCATGCTCAGGCATGCCCGCAGCGTGCCGCCGCAGCCGCGGCGCAATTCGCGATCGCTGATCGTGGCGATGTAGCCGAGCAGCTTCGGCGCCAGCAGCATCGACATGGTCAGCACGAATACCCACAGGAAGCGGTCGGAATCGCGCGCGCGCCAGAAGTCGACCGGCGAGAAGCCGGGCAGCGCGACGTGCTGCCACGACAGTCCGGATTTCTGCAGCGGAATGGCGATGCCGATCAGCATCAGCATCGCCCACATCGGTGCGGTGAAGTAGTGACCGATGCCGATCAGCAGGTGCCAGCGACTGACCCAGTGCAAGCCCTTCGCCGGCAGCACCGCGCCGTGCTGCAGATTGCCCTGGCACCAGCGGCGATCCCGCACCAGCATGTCGGTCAGCGACGGCGGGCCTTCCTCGTAGCTGCCGGACAAGCCGGGCACCATGTGCAGCGCCCAGCCGCCGCGTCGCAACAAGGCGGCCTCGACGAAATCGTGGCTGAGCACGGTGCCGGCGAACGGCTTGATGCCGCGCAGTTCCGGCAGCCCGGCATGCGCGGCGAACGCGGCCGTGCGGATGATCGCGTTGTGGCCCCAGTAGTTGCTTTCGGCGCCGTGCCACCAGGCCACGCCGTGCGCGATCACCGGCCCATAGACGCGGCCCGCGAACTGCTGCATGCGCGCGAACAGCGTGTTGCCGTTGACGATCACCGGCAGGGTCTGGATCAGCGCGACATCGGGATGGCGTTCCATCGCACCGGCGAGGCGGACGATGGTCTCGCCGGCCATCAGGCTGTCGGCGTCGAGGATCAGCATCTGCTGGTAGGCGTCGCCGAAGCGCCGCACCCAGTCGGCGATGTTGCCCGCCTTGCGTTCGGCGTTGTCGTCGCGGCGCCGATAGAACAGCCGTGGCGCCGGCCCGATGCGCGTGCGCAGGTCGCGGAACGCCGCTTCCTCGGCAGCCGCCACGTCCGACCGGTTGCTGTCGCTGAGCACGAAGACATCGAACTGCTGCGCCTGGCCGGTGTCTGCGACCGATTCGCACATCGCCTGCAGGCCGGCCATGAGCCGCTGCGGTTCTTCGTTGTAGATCGGCATCAGCAATGCGGTCCGCGACGCCAATGCCGGCAACGGACCCTGCGACGACAGCCCGAGGCGCGGACGGCGCGGCGACATCATCAGTACGAAACCGGCGAGCGCGCCGACGAAGGACTGCACGATCCATGCGAACAGCGCCACGAACAGCACCAGCAGCAGCACTTCCAGCACGTCGACACCGATGCCGTGCAACACCCACCAGATCTGGTAGGCCGCGACCAGCGTCAGCAGGGCCGCGGCGCCGAGCACGCAGCCGCGGCGCCAGGCCATCCCGCGCGGCGTGGTCGGCAGCCTGCCCGGCGGTGTTCTGCCGTTGGCCAGGGACTGCGTGGGCATCTCCAGCGGCGACTCCGGTGGCAGCAACGATGTTGTAGTGGCGGTGTCCGTCGACATCTTGCCGGCAGGCATGCTCACGGCGTCCATCGGTACAGCCAGGTTTCCGACAGCGGCGCGCCGGCGTCCTTCAACCGCGCGCGCAGCTCGATGGCGTCGTCTTCCGTCGCGAATTCGAAGCTCATGCGCCAGCCGCCGGTTTCCGCATTGCGATAGGCCACCGCATTGCGCGCGCTGCCGTTGGAGGCCGTCACCTCGACCTGCGGCTTGGCGTCTTCGGCCAGTTTCGCGAGGCGACCGCCGCTGAGCTCGAGTACGACCAGGCGCGTCTTCGGCTGCGCCGCCGCGCCGATGCGCGTGCTGGCGACAAACGCGAGCGCCGGTTGCCAGACATGATCGGCGCACCAGTGCAGGCGGTAGCGCCAGCGATATTCGCGGCCCGCCGCCAGCGCCTGCCGCGGCCGCCAGAACGCGACGATGTTGTCGTGGTACTCGTCCGCGGTCGGGATTTCGACCAGATGTACTTCGCCCGCGCCCCAGTCTCCGATTGGTTCGACCCACAGGCTCGGACGTTTCTCGTAATCGGCTTCGAGGTCGAGGTAGTCGGCATACGCCTGCTTGCGCTGCATCAGCCCGAAAGCGCGTGGATCGACATCCTGGAATCCGCTGTGCTGCAAGGCCTGCGGATTGCTCAACGGACGCCAGGCCTGTTCGCCGCCACCGGTCCACAGCGCCAGGCCGTCGGAGTCGTGCACCGCCGGACGATAGTCGTCGACACCGACGCGATCGCTGGCATCGAATTCGTACATGCTGGTCAGTGGCGCGATCCCGGCGTACGCAAGCGCGACGCGCGGGAACAGGCGCATGTCGACATCGAACACCGTTTCCGCGCCCGGCATGATGCGGAACCGGTACGCGCCCGTGGCGCTCGGGCTGTCGAGCAGCGCATGCACGACGATCGCGTTCGCGCCCGGTGCCGGCCGTTCCAGCCAGAAGGCCTTGAACACCGGGAATTCTTCGGGCCCGGGCTCGCCGGTCCCCAATGCCAACCCGCGCGCCGACAGTCCGTAGGACAGGTTCTTCGCCACGGCCCGGAAATAGCTCGCGCCGAGAAATGCGCAGACCTCGTCGAAATGATCGGCGCGATTGATCGGCGCGTGCAGGCGGAATCCGGCGAAGCCCAGATCCTTCGCCTTGGGTGCCGGCGACGGTCCATAGCTGAACATGTCGGGCGAATAGACGACCGGCACGGCCTTGCCGTCCTGCACCGTATAGACGTCGACCCTGTCCTTGAACAGGAAGCCGCGATGGAAGAACTGGATCTGGAACGGGAACGCCTGCGTGCGCCATAACGCGCGCTCCGGCCGGTAGCGGAAGTCGCGGTACTGGTCGTAGCCGATCTTCGCGAGCGCGTCCGGCAGCTGCGCATCCGGCGGCTGGAACGGACGCGCCGCCAGCGCGCGAGCCAGCGTCGCGACAGTGTCGTCGTCGAACGGCGTCGCGCTCTCGCGCGCCGCTGCAAACGCTTTCAGGCTGCCGCCGGACAGCGCTACCAGGGGCAACGACAGACCGGCGAGGATCACTTCGCGACGACGCACACGATTCCCCGGACAGACACCGCCTCGAACTATACGTGCGAAAAAGTCATCGAAACGTAAACCGGGGACTGATGTCTGGCGTAGCTTCAGCGAGGCAGTCGCCGCCCTAACGCGCCGACATCGAATACGGTCTTTGCGTCTGGTCCGTGGACCACGTCTTGTTCGGCTCGGCCTGCATCGTGAAGCGCAGTTCGCCGCCAGCCATGATTTCGTCGTGGCGCAGGTAGGCGCGATCGAGCGGTTTGCCGTTGAGGACGGCACGGCCGATGTAGGCATGCGCATCGTCGAGGCCGTCTGCGATCACGCTGAAGCGCTTGCCGTTTGGGAGGTTCAGCGTCGCGCGCGGCAGGAACGGACGGCCGATCACGTATTCGTTGCTGGCCGGCGCGACCGGATAGAAGCCGAGCGCGGTGAACACGAACCAGGCCGACATCTGGCCGAGGTCGTCGTTGCCGGACAGGCCATCCGGACGCGGCGCGTACTGGCTCGTCATGATCTGTCCCAGACGCTCCTGCGTGCGCCAGGGTTGGCCGGCGTACGCGTAGAGATAAGCAACGTGATGGCTCGGCTCGTTGCCGTGCGCATACCAACCGATCAGACCGGTGATGTCCTCCATGTGCTCGAAGGTCTTCGGGTCGACCTTGGCATCGAACACTTGGTCGAGCTTGTCGACGAGCTTGTCGTCGCCGCCGTGCGATCGCGCCAGTCCGGCGACATCCTGCGGCACGTACCAGGAATACTGCCAGGCATTGCCTTCGGTGTAGTCGCTGCCGTAGCCGCTGGCGCTGGGATCGAACGGTTCGCGGAACGCGCCGTCGCGCTTGCGCGCACGCATGAAGCCGGTCTTCGCATCGAATGCGTGCTGCCAATTGCCGGCGCGCTTGCCGAAGCTGGCGGCGACGTCCTTGCGGCCCATCGCTTCGGCCACGCGCGCGATGGTCCAGTCGTCGAACGCGTATTCGAGCGTCTTCGACGCGGCCTCGCCTTCCTCGTCGATCGGCACGTAGCCGAGTTCCATGTACTGCGCGAGGCCGTCATAAGGACCGTAACTCGCACTGGCGACCATCGCGGCCAGCGCCTCGTCGGCGTCGTAGCCGCGGATGCCTTTCATGTAGGCGTCGGCGATCACCGGCACTGCGTGGTAGCCGATCATGCACCACGTCTCCAGGCCGTGGAACGCCCACACCGGCAGCACGCCGTACGGGCTGTCGCGGCGCGCGGCCAGCAGCGAATGGACGAAGTCGTTGTTGCGCTGTTCCGGCTGGATCAAGGTCAGCAGCGGATGCAACGCGCGATACGTGTCCCACAGCGAGAACGTGGAGTGGTTGCGAAAACCCTTGGCCTGGTGCACCGCGTTGTCGGGTCCGCGGTAACGGCCATCGCTGTCCATGAACAGGCTCGGACCCATCAGCGTGTGGTACAGCGCGGTG
>JACMKK010000386.1 GCA_014380115.1 Luteimonas sp.
CGGCCCCGGCGGCGAACAGCCCTGGGCCGGTTATGGCTGCCGTTCGATCAACGCGGCCGCGTTGCGGATGCTGGCGCGCGTGCTTCATGACGAAGCGCGCGCGCATGCGGTGCGCGTGCAGCTGCTGCTGGTCGACACGCCGGTGCGCAGCGAGGCCAACATCGGTCATGCCTGCCCGCAGTGGCCGAGCGCGTTCGCCGTCGGCGAGCGTGCGCTGGCGCTCGTCGATCGCGTCGATACGCACGAACGCGCCCGCGCCATCGTCCGTTATTCGGCGTCTTCGGACGCTTCGCTTTCCGCGCACGACGCCGACACGCAACGCTGCTTGTCGGACGCGCGCGTATTGCTCGATTCCCTGAACTTCAAGACTGAGAGAGAGGCTTCCTCCCGATGAAAACTTCACGCAAATTCCGCGCCCGTTCCGGCATTGCCGGCTTCGCGACGAACCTGCCCGTGCTTGCGCTGGCAGCCAGCCTGGCGATCGCGGTCGTCGCGGCCGGATGCGACAGCCAGGCCGCAGCCTCCGCCGCCGCCCCGCCCGCGCCGGAAGTCAGCGTCGCGCAGGTGCTGTCCAAGCAGGTGCGGCAGTGGGACGAGTTCACCGGCCGCGTCAGCGCCGTGGAAACCGTCGAGCTGCGCCCGCGCGTCAGCGGTTACGTCGAGCGGGTCGCTTACCAAGAAGGCCAGGACGTGCGCAAGGGCGACCTGTTGTTCGTGATCGACCAACGCAGCTATCGCGCCGAACTCGATCGCGCCGTCGCCAACCTCGAGCGCGCGCGCAGCGAAGCGCGGTTGGCGAAAACGCAGGACGCGCGTGCGCAGTCGCTGATCGAGGCCAAGGCGATCTCGCGCGAGGAATTCGAGACGCGCAAGGCAACCACTTCGCAGAGCAACGCCGCCGTGCGCGCCGCCGAAGCCGCCGTCGCCAGCGCGCGGCTCGACCTGCAGTTCACGCAGGTGCGCTCACCGATCGACGGCCGTGCCGGACGCGCGATGGTCACCACCGGCAATCTCGCCCAGGCCGACAGCACCTTGCTGACGACGCTGGTATCGCTCGACCCGGTGCACGTGTACTTCGAGAGCGACGAGCAGACCTATCTGCGCTACAACCAGCTCGCCCGCGACGGCGATCGCGCCAAGGCCAACAACGCCGTGCGCGTCGGCCTGGCGAATGAGCAGGGCTATCCGCACGCGGGCACCGTCGACTTCACCGACAACCAGGTCGACCCGCGCACCGGCACGATCCGCGCGCGCGCGGTGCTGCCGAATCCAGATCGCGTGTTCACGCCGGGCCTGTTCGCCCGCGTGCAGCTCGAGGGTAGCGATCGCGCCGGCGCCTTGCTGATCGACGACAAGGCGGTGCTCACCGACCAGGATCGCAAGTACGTCTACGTGCTCGGTCCGAAGAACACCGCGCTGCGCAAGGACATCGTGCTCGGACGCATGGCCGATGGCTTGCGTGTGGTGACGTCGGGCCTTGCGGCGAACGACAAAGTCATCGTGCACGGCGTGCAGAAAGTGTTCTTCCCCGGCATGCCGGTGGCACCGAAGACGATCGCGATGGGTGCACCCGCGCCCGGAACGCAAGTCGCGATGAAGTAGCCGCGTCGCAGTAAGCGCTTGAAGTAACGGCGTCGATGACGATGCCGAAAATCCACTCCCTCCCCTGCGACTGCAGGGGAGGGCTGGGGAGGGGTTGCGTGAGCACCGGGGTTCTCTTCGGAGGAATCACTCTTCGGAGGAACCACCGGATCCGACGGCACCCCCTCCCAACCTCCCCCTGCATTCGCAGGGGGAGGAGCTGAAGCCAAGGACATCGTCATGGACTTTTCAAGATTCTTCATCGATCGCCCGATCTTCGCCGCCGTGCTGTCGATCGTGATCTTCGCCGCCGGCCTGATCGCGATCCCGCTGCTGCCGATCGGCGAATACCCCGAAGTCGTTCCGCCTTCGGTCGTGGTGCGCACGGTTTACCCGGGCGCCAACCCCAAGGTGATCGCCGAAACGGTGGCGACGCCGCTGGAGGAGTCGATCCGCGGCGTCGAAGGCCTGATGTACATGAAATCGGTCGCCAGCTCCGACGGCGTACTGACGACTACGGTCACCTTCGAACCGCGCGTCGACGCCGATGAGGCGACGGTGCGGGTGCAGAACCGGGTCAGCCAGGCGCTGGCGCGATTGCCAGAGGACGTGCGCAGGCAGGGCGTGACCACGCAGAAACAGTCGCCGGTGTTCCTGATGGTGGTGCACCTGGTTTCGCCGACCGGCAAGTACGACACGCTGTATCTGCGCAACTACATGCGGCTGCACATCAAGGACCGGCTCTCCAGCATCCCCGGCGTCGGCGATGCGCAGCCGTTCGGTGGCGGCGACTACGCCATGCGGCTTTGGCTGGACCCGGACAAGGTCGCCGCGCGCGGCATGACCGCCGGCGACGTGGTGCGCGCGGTACGCGAGCAGAACATCCAGGTCTCTGCCGGCCAGCTCGGCGCAGAACCGATGGCCAACGGCAGCCAGTTCCTGACCCCGATCAACGCCCGTGGCCGGCTGGAAACGACCGAAGAGTTCGGCAATATCGTGCTCAAGAGCGGCGAGGGCGGCGAGGTGGTGCGCCTGTCCGACGTCGCTCGTATCGAGCTCGCCGCCGGCGACTACACCATGCGCGCGCGGCTCGACGGGCAGAACGCGGCCGCGATCGGCATCTTCCAGGCGCCGGGCGCCAACGCGCTGCAGATCCGCGATGAGGTAATCGCGCGCATGGACGAGGCCGCCAAGCGCTTCCCGCCGGGGATCGAATACAAGTCAATCTACGACACCACCGTCTTCGTGCGCGACTCGATCAAGTCGGTGATCACCACGCTGCTTGAAGCGACGTTGCTGGTGGTTCTGGTGGTGATCCTGTTCCTGCAGACCTGGCGCGCGTCGATCATCCCGCTGATCGCGGTGCCGGTGTCGGTGATCGGTACGTTCGGAGCGCTGTACCTGCTCGGGTTCTCGATCAATACGCTGACCTTGTTCGGACTGGTGCTTGCGATCGGCATCGTGGTCGACGACGCGATCGTGGTGGTCGAGAACGTGGAGCGCCACATCGAGAAGGGCGCCACGCCGCTGGAGGCCGCGCATCTGGCGATGAAGGAAGTATCGGGGCCGATCATCGCGATCGCGCTGGTGCTGTGCGCGGTGTTCGTGCCGATGGCATTCCTGTCCGGCGTGACCGGGCAGTTCTACAAGCAGTTCGCGGTGACCATCGCGATCTCGACCGTGATCTCGGCGATCAACTCGCTGACCCTGTCGCCGGCGTTGGCCGCGCGCCTGCTCAAGCCGCACGGCGCGCCGAAGGACGTCGGCACGCGGCTGATCGATCGCCTGTTCGGCTGGGTGTTCCGCCCGTTCAACCGCTTCTTCAGCAAGAACGCGCAACGTTACGAGAGCGGTGTGTCGAAGGCGCTGGGTCGGCGCGGCGCGGTGTTCGCGATCTATGCGGTGCTGTTGCTGGCGACCGGGCTGATGTTCCAGATCGTGCCGCGCGGCTTCATCCCGGTGCAGGACAAGGGCTACATCATCGCCGGCGTCAAGATGCCCGAAGGCGCATCGATCGAGCGCACGGACGCGGCGCTGAAGAAGATCGGTGCCATGGCGATGGAGATCGAAGGCACGCAGAACGATGTCGCCTTCCCCGGCTTCAACCCGCTGCAGTTCATCAACACGCCCAACTACGGCGTCACCTTCATCAACCTCAAGCCGTTCGGCGAGCGCAACCGCTCGGCCTCGGAGATCAACGCCGAGCTCAGCGCAAAGCTCGCCGGCATCCAGGAGGGCTTCGCGTTCTCGCTGTTGCCGCCGCCGATCCAGGGCCTCGGCAACGGCTCGGGTTATTCGTTGTTCGTCGAGGATCGCGGCAACCTGGGCTACGGCGCGCTGCAGAGCGCGGTGCAGGCCTTCCAGGGCGCCGGCGCGCAGACCCCGGGACTGGGCTACCTCAATACCAGTTACCAGGCCAACGTGCCGCAGCTCGACGCTGAGGTCGACCGCACCAAGGCCAAGGCACAGGGCGTGCCGCTGACCGAACTGTTCGACACGCTGCAGACCTATCTCGGCTCGGCCTACGTCAACGACTTCAACCTGTTCGGCCGTACCTGGCAGGTGATTGCGCAGGCCGACGGACCGTATCGCGACGGCGTCGAGGACATCGCCAACCTGCGCACCCGCAACGACCGCGGCGAGATGGTGCCGATCGGCAGCATGGTGAAGGTCACCGAGACTTACGGTCCCGATCCGGTGATCCGCTACAACGGCTATCCGGCCGCCGACCTGCTCGGTGAGGCCGATCCGAAGATGTTGTCCTCGGCGCAGGCGATGGAGAAGATCGAGGAACTGGCGCAGCAGGTGCTGCCCAACGGCATGGACATCGAATGGACCGATCTGAGCTACCAGCAGGCCACGCAAGGCAAGGCGGCGTTGATCGTCTTCCCGCTCGCGGTGCTGCTGGCGTTCCTGGTGCTGGCCGCGTTGTACGAGAGCTGGACCCTGCCGCTGGCGGTGATCCTGATCGTGCCGATGTGCATGCTCGCCGCGCTGATCGGCGTGGGCCTGACCGGCGACAACAACGTGTTCGTGCAGGTCGGCCTGGTGGTGCTGATGGGCCTGGCGTGCAAGAACGCGATCCTGATCGTCGAATTCGCGCGTGAACTTGAAATGCAGGGCAAGGGCATCGTCGAAGCGGCGCTGGAAGCCTGCCGCCTGCGCCTGCGCCCGATCGTGATGACCTCGATCGCGTTCATCGCCGGCACCGTGCCGCTGGTGCTCTCGCACGGCGCCGGCGCGGAAGTCCGCTCGGCCACGGGCATCACCGTGTTCTCCGGCATGCTCGGCGTAACCTTGTTCGGTCTGTTTCTCACGCCCGTGTTCTATGTCGCGCTGCGCAAGCTGGTCACGCGCAAGTCGACGTCGGACCGCGATCTCGCCAAAGCCATCGGTGCGCAGGCCTGACCTGCGCACAACCAGAAGGAACCCATCATGAATTCCCAATCCAGAATCGCACTCGTCACCGGCGCCACGCGCGGAATCGGTTTCGAAACCGTTCGCCAACTGGCCAAGGCAGGCGTGCACACGCTGCTCGCGGGTCGTGATCGCGGCAAGGCTGTCGACGCGGCGCTGCGCCTGCAAGCCGAAGGCCTGCCGGTCGAAGCGATCGCCCTCGACGTCACCGACGCCGCCAGCATCACCGCGGCCGCCGATGCGGTCGCGAAGAAGCACGGCCACCTCGACATCCTCGTCAACAACGCCGGCATCGCGATCGACGAAGCCGACAAGCCGCGCTCAGGCCAGACGCTACAGGTGTGGCGCGACACGTTCGAGACGAACCTGTTCGGTGTGGTCGCGGTGACGCAGGCATTCCTGCCGTTGCTGCGCAAGTCTGGCGCCGCGCGCATCGTCAACGTGTCGAGCGCACTTGGCTCGCTGGCGATGCACAGCGATCCCGCCGCACCGTTGGGGGGCTTCGCGATCCCCGCCTACAACGTCTCCAAGAGCGCCTTGAACGCATGGACGCTGCAGCTCGCGTACGAGCTGAAGGACACGGCGATCAAGGTCAACGCCGTGCATCCGGGTTACGTCAAGACCGAGATGAACAAGGGCGGTGGTGATCTTGAAATCGCCGAGGGCGCAGAAACCAGCGTCGCCATGGCTTTGCTCGGCGACGACGGCCCGACCGCCACGTTCCAGTACCGCGGCGAGGTGCTGCCATGGTGACGCGCGATGCAGCCAGCGCCGGGACTCGCTCCCTCCTCCGCGTAGCGGGGGAGGGTTGGGGTGGGGGCGCTCTCAGCGGTGATGGCAAACGCACCCCCATCCCAGCCTTCCCCCGCAAGCGGGGGAAGGGGCAGAAATCCGCCATCCTGGTGACGGCACTGGCCTCTGCCCTGCTCGCCGCATGCACCGTCGGTCCGGATTACGTGCGACCGACCGTGCCGACACCCGAGCGGTTCGCGCGCAGCGAGCAAGCGGTCGCTATCGATGCGGGCGCCAACGAGACGGCGGCCACCGGCACGGGTGCCATCGATACGAGCGCTACCCATACCAGTGCCGCCGACACGAGTGCTGGTAACACGATCGCCTCGCCCGAATCCGATGCCCAGTTCTGGCTCGGCTTCAACGATCCGCTGCTTACGCGCCTGGTCGACGACGCGCTGACAGCCAACCATGATCTGCGCATCGTCCTGTCGCGTTACGACCGTGCCAACGCTTTGCTGCGCAACGCGAAGTTCGATTACCTGCCGACGGTCACCGCGACCGCCAATGCCAGCGACTCGCGCAGCAGTGCCGACCAGGCGCCGGGTGTGCCGCGCGCGGATCGCGATGCCGAAAGCTACGACGCCGGCATCGTCGCCGGCTGGGAACTCGACCTGTTCGGCCGCATCCGCCGCAACGTCGAGGCACAACGTGCCGACACCGCCGCCAGTGCGGCCGACCTGCAGGCGGCGCAGGTCGCGATCGTCGGCGAGGTCGCGCGCGGTTACGTCGAGCTGCGTGGCCTGCAGGAG